>NZ_CATKPZ010000026.1:0-31415 GCF_949767415.1 Pseudomonas sp. IT-196MI5 | reverse complement strand
CGCTCCCACAAGGATTGCGGCGTTCTACACCCTGTGTTTCCTTCTCGGTTTCCTGCCTGCGGCCTGCCCTGTTCGTTGCTGCAAGCGCGGCGAAACCTCGCACTTATAAAAAATCAGAGATGCCGTTTTATGACTGCTTCATCCCCTTCTCTCTTGCAACGCCTTAAACGCTTGAGCCTGGTCACACAGATCGTGATCGGCCTGATCGCCGGCATTGCCCTGGCCCTGTTTGCCCCTGACTCAGCGAAGTCCACGGCGTTCATCGGCAAAGTGTTTGTCTCGGCGCTGAAAGCCGTCGCGCCGATTCTGGTGTTCGTGCTGGTCATGGCGTCGATTGCCAACCACAAGCACGGTCAGGAAACCCATATCCGGCCGATTCTGTTCCTGTATCTGCTGGGCACTTTCGCCGCGGCCGTGGTGGCGGTGGTTGCCAGCATGACGTTCCCGTCGAGCCTGGTGCTGTCGACCCAGGACGTCGCGGTTACAGCGCCAGGCGGGATTGGCGAGGTGTTGCAAAGCCTGTTGCTGAGCGTGGTCGATAATCCGGTCAGCGCCCTGATGAACGCCAATTTCATCGGCATTCTGGCCTGGGCGATCGGCATGGGCATCGCCATCCGCCACGCCGGCGACACCACCCGTGAAGTGCTGGGCGACCTGTCCAACGGCGTGACGGTAATCGTGCGCCTGGTGATCAGTTTCGCCCCGCTGGGCATCTTCGGCCTGGTGGCCTCGACCCTGGCCACCTCCGGTTTCGGCGCCCTGATCGGCTACGCCCACCTACTGGCCGTGCTGCTGGGCTGCATGCTGTTCGTGGCACTGGTGATGAACCCGCTGATCGTTTTCTGGAAACTGCGTCGCAACCCGTACCCGCTGGTGCTGACCTGCCTGCGTGAGAGTGGCATCACGGCGTTCTTCACCCGTAGCTCGGCAGCGAACATTCCGGTCAACCTGGAGTTGAGCAAGCGTCTGGGCCTGCACGAAGACACCTACTCGGTATCGATCCCGCTGGGCGCGACCATCAACATGGCCGGCGCGGCGATCACCATCACCGTGCTGACCCTGGCGGCCGTGCACACACTTGGCATCAGGGTAGACATTCCGACCGCGATTCTGCTGAGTGTCGTCGCAGCGATCTGCGCCTGCGGCGCTTCGGGTGTGGCCGGTGGTTCGCTGTTGCTGATTCCGCTGGCATGCAGCCTGTTCGGCATCCCGAGCGAAATCGCCATGCAGGTGGTGGCGGTCGGTTTCATCATCGGCGTATTGCAGGACTCGGCGGAAACCGCGCTGAACTCGTCCACCGATGTGCTGTTCACCGCGGCGGCTTGCCTGGGTGAAGAGCAGAAAGCCGAGCGTCTGGCCTGACACAAATCCTTGTAGGAGTGAGCCTGCTCGCGATAGCGGTGGATCAGTCAACATCAATGTTGAAAGTTATATCGCCATCGCGAGCAGGCTCACTCCTACAGGAGACCGCGTACACATGAAAAAGCCCCCGCAGCCTGAGGTTGCGGGGGCTTTTTTGTACCTGGACGGTTTAGAACGCGCCCATGTAGTCGCGCTTGCCCATTTCCACGCCGTTGTGGCGCAGCAGTGCGTAAGTGGTGGTGACGTGGAAGAAGAACTGCGGCAGGCCGTAGGTCAGCAGGTAAGCCTGGCCGGTGAAGCGCTTCTCTTTAGGCGTGCCCGGACGGGTCACGATCTCGATGCCTTCCTTGCCGTTGATCTGCTCTGGCGTGAACTCGCCGATGTAGGCCAGAACCTTGGCGATCAGTGCTTGCAGCTCAGCGAAGGTGGTTTCAGTGTCGTCGTACTTCGGCAGTTCGACTTCGGCCAGACGCGAAGAAATGCCTTTGGCGAAATCAACGGCGATCTGCACCTGACGCACCAGCGGGAACATGTCCGGGAACAGGCGCGCTTGCAGGAACGCGTTCGGGTCGATGTTTTTCTCGGTGGCGTGGGCTTCGGCCTTTTTCAGCACACCGCTGAGGGCGTTGAGCATTTGCTGGAGAACAGGGATGGAAGCGTCGTACAGGGAAATGGTCATGGCAGGTCTCGTGTGGTGACTGGAGGGATCGCGGGTAATCTGTGGGAGCGAGCTTGCTCGCGATGGACGTGAACGATAATGCGTTCTGTCTGAATAAACGCGTCGCGCTGGAGTTCATCGCGAGCAAGCTCGCTCCCACAAATCATCGACTTTTAAATCGTCGGCCGATTATAGCCGTGCGCCGCCCTCCCGAGACCGTTCTTTTTCAGCTGCCGTAAACCTTCGCCGCCGGAACGGCCTGAGTCATCAGCTGCGCAATCGCTTCGCCCATCTCACCGACCGCCCAGCGGCCCTGGCGATCCAGCAGCGGACCACGGCGCCAGCCGTCGGCGATCGACAACTTGCCGCCCTCGACTTCGAACATCTGCCCGGTCACCTCGGCGGAAGCCTCGGAGCCCAGCCACACCACCAGCGGCGCGACGTTTTCCGGAGCGAAGTAATCGAAGCCCTCTTCAGGCTTTTTCATGGTGTCGGCGAACACTTGCTCGGTCATCCCTGTGCGCGCGGCCGGCGCCAGGGCGTTGGCGGTGATCCCGTAGCGGCGCAGTTCAGCCGCCTGCACCAGCGTCAGGGAGGCAATACCGCCCTTGGCCGCCGCGTAGTTGGACTGGCCGATGGAGCCCTGCAAGCCGGCGCCGGAACTGGTGTTGATGATCCGCGCATCGACCTTGGCGCCACCCTTGGCCTGCTCGCGCCAGTACTTCACGGCGTGGCTGGAAATGCAGAAGTGGCCCTTCAGGTGCACGGCCACCACGGCGTCCCAGTCGGCTTCGCTGAGGCTGGCGAACATACGGTCGCGGCAGATGCCGGCGTTGTTGACCACCACATTCAGGTCGCCGAAGGTTTCGATGGCCTGGCGCACGATCAACCCCGCCGAGTCATAGCGGGTGATGTCGTCGCTGTTGGCCACGGCGCTGCCGCCCTGCCCGAGGATTTCGCCGACTACGGCGAGCGCCGCTTCGCGGTTGATGTCGTTGACCAGCACTTTCGCGCCTTCGGCGGCGAACGCCAGCGCGTAGGCGCGGCCCAGACCACCGCCGGCACCGGTGATGATCACGACGCGGTTTTCACAGATTTTCATGTTCTACATCCTTCAAATTCATCACTGGTTGACACAATCCCCTGTAGGAGCGAGCCTGCTCGCGATGGTCGTTAACGAATACGCGGGGTATCTGGATAACCGCGTCGTTCTTGAGTCCATCGCGAGCAGGCTCGCTCCTACAGGATCGGTGTGCACCCTGCTTTACAAACGTTCGATAATCGTCACGTTGGCCTGACCACCGCCCTCACACATCGTCTGCATGCCGTAGCGACCGCCACTGCGTTCCAGCTCATGGAGCAAAGTGCACATCAAACGAGTGCCAGTGGCGCCCAGCGGATGGCCGAGGGCGATCGCGCCGCCGTTGACGTTGGTCTGTTCATGGGGATAGCCCGTCTCTTTCAACCAGGCCATGGCCACCGAGGCGAAGGCTTCGTTGATTTCCACCCGGTCGATATCTTCGAGTTTCATACCGGCGCGCTTGAGCGCGTAGGCGGTGGCCGGGATCGGTGCGGTGAGCATCCAGATCGGATCTTCGGCGCGCACGCTCAGGTGATGGATGCGTGCCCGTGGCGTCAGGCCGTAACGCTTGAGCGCCGTTTCTGAAACGATCAGCATCGCGCTGGCCGCGTCGCAGGTCTGGCTCGACACCGCCGCGGTCACCCGGTCGCAACCGAACAGGTATTCCAGCTCGGCCATTTTTTCGAGGCTGGTCTGGCGCGGCGTTTCGTCATGCATCACGCCGGCCAGTGGCACGATCTCGCGATTGAAGCGGCCTTGCTCGATGGCCTGCAAAGCACGTCGATGGGACTCCAGCGAATAGGCTTCAAGCTGGGCCCGGGACAGGTCCCACTTTTCGGCGATCATCTGCGCCGAACGGAACTGGGTCGGCGGTTGTGCGCCGTAGCGCCGCACCCAGCCTTCGGAACCGCTGAACGGATCGGTGAAGCCCAAGGGCTCGGCAACGATCATCGCCGAGGAAATCGGGATCTGGGTCATGGTCTGCACGCCACCGGCGATGACCACGTCTTGGGTGCCGCTCATCACCGCCTGCGCGGCGAAGTGCACCGCTTGCTGGGACGAACCGCACTGGCGATCGATGGTGGTGCCCGGCACCGATTGCGACAGGCCGGCCGCCAGCCAACTGGTGCGGGCGATGTCACCGGCCAAGGGACCGATGGTGTCGACACAGCCGAAGATCACGTCGTCGTAATCCTCGTCGGGAATGTCGTTGCGCTCGACCAGCGCACGCAATACATGGGCGCCCAGATCGGCGGCGTGGATCTGGCTCAGACCACCCTTGCGCCGTCCGGTGGGCGTGCGCAGGGCGTCGACGATATAAGCTTCAGGCATGGTCTACCTCGGTGAAAAAATTGAAATCAGGCGCCGATAACCTGTGGGAGCGAGCTTGCTCGCGATTACGGTGGGTCATTCAACTTTGATGTCGACTGACACGCCCTCATCGCGAGCAAGCTCGCTCCCACAGGGACTTGGTCACCCTTTTGACTGGTTAGAACGTACTGCCCGCACCCAGCGAGGGGTTGCCATTGAACAGCGCCGCGCGAATCCGCCCTTTGTGCAGGCCGCGATCACCCCAGACCTTGTCCAGTGCCCAGGCGCGCTTCATGAACAGGTGCAAGTCGACTTCCCAGGTGTACCCCATGGCGCCGTGGGCCTGGATGGTGTTCTTCGCGGCGAGCATGGCCGCTTCCGCCGTTGCCAGTTTGGCGTGGGAGACGAATACGTCCTGATCGGCTTGCTGCTCTGCGACCGCATAGGCGGCGCGATACAGCGGCCCTTTGGCGAACTCGATCTGCACCGCGACGTTGGCCATCAAGTGCTTGACCGCCTGGAACGAGCCCACAGGTTTGCCGAACTGTTTGCGCTCGAAGGTGTAGTCCACCGCCAGGTCGACCATGCGTTTGGCCAGCCCGAGCAATTGCGCGGCACCGGCAAGAGCGCCACGGTTGAAGGCGGCCGCCCACAGGCGTCGGCCCTGCTCACCGCTGGCAACGCAGGTGGCAGGCGTTGGCGTCCACTCGACCTGGAACAGCTGACGGCTCGGGTCAACCGATTCGTTGCGGGTCAGGCGCACGGCATCACGCTCCAGCGCATGTACCTCATCGCCATGGGCCAGCAACAGCAGATCGGCGACATGGGCATCGCTGACCAGCGGATTACCCGGCTCGGAAACCGCGAGACGCGCGCGACCCTCGGCCACTCGCGACAGCCATTTTTGTTTGAGTGGCGCGTGTTGCTCATCCAGTGCGGCGAGCAACGGCACGCCGACCAGCATGGTGTCCACCAACGGTTCGGGCAGCCCGGCGTAACCGCATTCCTGGGCGATCAGCACGAAATCCAGCTCATTCATGCCCATGCCGTCCTGCGCCTCGGGCACGGTCAGGGCGGTCAGGCCGAGTTCCACCAGTTGCGCCCAGAGCTGCTCACTGCGTCCGCCGTCGCTCTGCCACAGTTCGCGGATGCGTTCCGGGGTGACTTCGTTGATCAGGAAGCTGCGGACGTTGTCCTGAAACAGCAGTTGGTCGCGGCTGAAACTAAAGTCCATGGTCTATTCCTCAGGCACGCGGCATGCCGAGCATGCGTTCGGCAATGATGTTGCGCTGGATCTCGTTGGTGCCGGCGTAGATCGGCCCGGCCTGGGCAAACAGGAAACCTTCCAGCCAATGGCCGACGTCACCGGCGGCCGGGGCTTGCGGCAGCAATTCGCCGCGCAGGCCGAGAATGCTCATGGCGGTGTCGTGCATGCGCTGGTCGAGTTCCGACCAGAAGATTTTGTTGGTCGACGATTCCGGCCCGATCTTGCCGCCCTGCACCAGTTTCGAGGCGGTCATGCAGGTGCTCAGGGTGTAGGCCTCGGCATCGAGCCAGGCGCGCATCACGGCCTCGCCAATGGCCGGGTCACGGTCGGCCTGCTCGCGGTTGGCCAGGTACAACTGCACCAGACGCTTGGCGGTTTCCTGGAAGCGTGCCGGTGAACGCAGCAACAAACCGCGCTCGAACCCGGCGGTGGACATCGCCACGTGCCAGCCCATACCTTCGCCACCGAGAGCGTTTTCCACCGGCACCCTGACGTCGTCGAAAAAGATCTCGGCGAAACCTGGCAAGCCATTGAGCTGCGGAATCGGCCGCACAGTGATGCCCGGCGTGTCCAGCGGCAACAGGATGAAGGTCAGCCCGTGATGGCGCTGGGACTGCGCGTCGGTACGGAAAATACCGAACGCCCAATCCGCCCACACCGCACGGGTCGACCAGGTTTTCTGGCCATTGATCACGTAGTGGTCGCCCACCCGCTCTGCCTTGGAACGGATCGCCGCCATGTCGGAACCGGCGCCCGGCTCGGACCAGGCCTGGGCCCAGATGTCTTCGCCGGTGGCCATGCGCGGCAGGAATCGCGCCTTTTGCTCTTCGCTGCCATATTCCATCAGGGTCGGGCCTAGCAGGAAGATGCCGTTCTGGTTGACCCGTGCCGGCGCCCCGGAACGGTAGTATTCCTCCTCGAAAATCAGCCACTCGATCAGGTCGCAGCCACGCCCGCCAAGTTCGGTCGGCCAGGTGACCATGCCCCAACGGCCTTCGTTGAGTTTGGCTTCCCAGGCACGGTGCTCGGCAAAGCCAAGTTCTGTGTCGAACGATTGCAGCGGTTCACTCGGTACATTGGCCGCCAGCCAGGTCCGTGCCTCGGCACGAAAGGCCTGCTGGGCCGGGGTATAGGTCAGGTCCATGGGTATGCCTTCAGCCGTTGAATCGGGCATCGCGTTTCTCGACGAACGAGTCGCGTGCTTCCTGAGAGTCCAGTGAGCGGTAGGCTTCGAGGGTGAAGCCCTGCTCCCAGCGGTATTTGTCTTCCAGATTGCCGTCTTCGATGCCGCTCAGGGCCTCCTTGGCCAGGCTGATCATGCCGGGGCTCTTGGCGGCGATGGTGCGGGCGATCTGCAACGCCGCTTCGCGCAAGTCTTCGCGCTTGACCACCCGCTCCACCGCGCCCAGGCGGTAAGCCTCGGCGGCGTCGATGGCCTCGCCGGTGAAGTACATGTGGCGGACTTTCTGCACCGGGAACAGGCGCTGCAAATGCGCACCGCCGCCCATGGCCCCACGATCCACTTCCGGCACGCCGAAGGTGGCGCACTCGGACGCGACGATGATGTCGGCGGCGCCGCAGATGCCGATGCCACCGCCCAGCACAAAGCCGTGCACGGCCACGATCACCGGTTTCGGATTGCGGTGGATCGCCTTGAAGCTGTCGTAGTTGCCCTTGTTCACCGCGACGATCAGATTGCCGTCGGCGGCCAGCTCCTTGATATCGACCCCGGCGCAAAAGCCGCGACCTTCGGCACGGATCACGATCACCCGCACGTCGCTGTTGCGGCCCAGGTTCTCGATCTCGCTGGCGATATCGGCCCAGCCCTGGCAATTGAAAGCATTGACCGGTGGTCGGTTGAAGACCAGTTCGGCAATGCCGTGTTCGATGCTGACGCTAAATGGTTTCATGGTTTCCTTCCTTCACAATGCATGGCCCCTTCACGACACACGGCGGCACAGCTCGCCCAGGCGCGCTTCGGCGTCGCGGACGATCTGTTCAATCAAATGGGCGCAGCTGGGCAAGCTGTCGATGGAGGCGGCGATCTGCCCGGCGGGCAACACGCCGGCGGCCGGTTGCCCGTCGACCATGGCTTTCTGGATCACCATCGGCGCGTTGGCGGCCATGATGCTTTGCGCGGCAGTCAGCTCACCGCTGCCGCGCATCTTCAGCGCGCTGCTCAACAGTTGCGTCAGGCTCATGCCGGTATGGCGGCGGTAGGCCAGGCCACTCTGCAACGCCAGCAACAGGCGCTTGAGGCCACCGCTGTTTTCCAGCTGGTTGAGCAATTCGTTGCGGATCATTCGTTGTGGCATGCCGTCGATGGCGCGGCTGATGATGATCGCCGCCGGATCCTTGACCGCCAGGTAACGCGCCAGGGTCGCCTGGGGCACCGGACTGTCGGCGCACATCAGGAAACGCGTGCCCATGGCGATGCCTTCGGCGCCGTAGGCCAAAGCCGAAACCAGCCCCTTGCCGTCCTTGAAGCCACCGGCCGCCACCACGGGCACCGACACGGCATTGACCACCTGATCAAGCAGCATCGAGGTCGGTACGGAACCGGTGTGTCCCCCGCCCTCGCCGCCCTGTACGGTCACCGCATCGGCGCCCATTTCCACGGCTTTCTGCGCATGCTTGAGCGCGCCCACCGTGGGGATGCACACCACGCCGGCGTCCTTCAGGCGACTGATCATTTGCTTGCCCGGCGAGCGGCTGTAGCTGACCGCCCGGACTTTGTGGCGCAACACCAGCTCGACGATCTCGCCGGCATTGGCCTGGTACATATGGAAGTTCACGCCGAACGGCTGATCGGTCAGGCGCCGGGTCTCGATAATCGCTGCTTCCATCCGCTGCGGTTCGATGGTCGCCCCGGCGAGAAAACCGAAACCACCGGCATTGCCCGTGGCCGCCACCAGCTTCGGGTCGGCGACCCAGCCCATGGCGGTCTGGATGATCGGGTAGCGGCAACCGAGCAGTTCGGTCAAGCGGGTATTCAACGAGATCGCCATGTTCACGCCTCGCCCGTTTTGCGCTGGGAACTGGCCATGGCCTTGGCGTCGTAGCCGCCGAGGCGGTCGCCGGACACCAGTTCATTATGGGCATGGGCGAAGTGATGCAGGCCGAACACCATGTCCATGGTCGCGCGCTTGCCCATCAGGTCTTCGGCGTTGTTCACCGCTTGCTTGCTCAGTTGCAGGCCCAGGCGCGGCATCTGGGCGATGCGCCCGGCGATCTCGAGGGTTTGTTGTTCCAGCTCGTCGCGAGTCACCACCCGATTGAGCATGCCCATCTGATAGGCACGCGGTGCCGGCATGCGCTCGCCGAGGAACAGGAATTCCTTGGCGATGCGCGGATTGAGTTCATGCACATGGGCGAAATACTCGACCCCGGGAATACCCATGCGCACCACAGGATCGGCGAAGTAGGCATCCTCGCTGGCAACGATCAAGTCGCAGACCCAGGCCAGCATCAACCCGCCGGCAATGCACGCGCCCTGGACCATGGCGATGGTCGGCTTGGGCATTTCGCGCCAGCGGCGGCACATGCCCAGATAGACTTCCTGCTCCCGGGCATACAAAAACTCGCCGCCCGGTTTGTTCACATGGTCGTACCACAGGCTGGCGCGGTCGAAGGTCTTGTCGACGTCGCGGCCCGGGGTGCCGATGTCATGCCCGGCGGAGAAATGCTTGCCGGCGCCACGCAACACGATGACCTTCACTTCATCGTCATCGCAGGCCCGGCGAAACGCCGCGTCCAGCGCATAGGTCATCTGCGAGTTCTGCGCGTTGTGGAACTCGGGGCGGTTCATGGTGACCAGTGCCACCGCGCCACGCACCTCGTACAGCACCACCTGGGCCTGATTGTTATCGTTATCTTCAGCCATCACTTTTCTCCGCAACGCGTTGCTCAGCGTTGGCCTGGCGGGTTGTCTTTGAGTTGCAGGGCGCGCAGGTTGTGCGGGTCCAGGCGCTGGATCAGCTGCAACTGCTCGGCCGTCGGTGCTGCCGTGGTCGGGCAGTCATCCGGCACATGCAGCTCGAACCCGGTGTTGTCCTGGACTTGCGCCGCCGTCACGCCGGGGTGCAGCGAACGGATGCGCATCTGCCGCTGCGGACCCTGGAAATCCAGCACGCAGAGGTCGGTGATGATCAGTCGGATGTCGATGTCGTCCAGCGACCAGCCACGGGCCAGGCGGGCCGGGTTGTAACCGACCGAGGCGACCATATCGACCTCGCCTTCGACGAACACCCGGCGGTTATGGCTCGGCACGCAAAACGAGTTGGCGTGGCTGATCGAGTTGCCGGGAAAGCCGCGCACACCGAGCATCTGCGCCTTGGGTTTGGTGTAGTCGCCGATGCAGGAAATGTTCGCCTGGCCAAAGCGGTCGATCTGGGTCGGGCCGACCAGGGCATGGCGCTTGCCGCCCCAGACGTTGTCGAAAATCCGCGAGAAACCCATCCAGCTGTCGCGCTTGGGCTCGTAGCCTTTGCGCGCGCCCAACGGCACCGGTTCGGCCACCATGTAGGCTTCGGAGTCGGTCATCAGCAGTTGCGGATTGCTGGTCAGCATCGCCAGCGACGCCGCCAGGCGCGGGATCACGCCGATGCCGGAAGCCAACACTTCGCCGTCTTCGCGCCAGGCTTCAGAGGCCGCGCAAATCATCAACTCAGCAAGGCTGTAATCAGTAGTGCTCATCGAAAGGCTCCTTAGAAAATCGGCAACGGCAGTTCACGGATCGCAGCCAGGCCGCCGACCTTTTCCAGATACTGTTCGTGGGTGCAGTCGACGTAGTCGTGCACGTAACCCTGCCAGCCATCGGCCGCCTGGACCGTAGCGTTGTAGGCCTTGAAGTGCGCGACATCAAAACCGTACAGCGGCGCGCAGGAAGACGGATGTGCCCCGCCCGGCACGTGGGCCACGGCGGTCGTCAGGTTGCGCTCCCAGAACACTTGATGCGCATGGGCTGCGTCCTGATGGAAATGCTCGCTGTCGACCAGCTCATCGCAGGTCACGTAGCTGTGGGTCGCGGCCCGCACGAACAGGTCGTCCATGTAGTGATCCGGACCGCTGATCTGGCACACGCCGCGTTTGTCGGCGCGGTCGACATGCACCAGCGCCGCGTCGAGCTTCAGCGCCGGCATCGCCACCCAGTCCTTGCCGTCGGCATAGGGCGAGGCGATCAACTTGATCTGGCGGTTGTGGCGCAGCACATCGGTGCCCAGGCCCACCGCCGTCGGAATAAATGGCACATTCATCGCCGCCGCCCGTAGACCGAGCAACAGCATGCCTTCGTCGATCTCCATCACTTCCAGCGCCGCTTCCTGACGCGCCTTGCGGAAGTAAGGCTCCAGCGGAATGAAATCCAGGGACACGAAGGCGAACACCAGTTTCTTGATCTTGCCGGCCGCGCAGAGCATGCCGACATCGGCACCGCCATAGGCAACCACGGTCAAGTCCTTGAGATCCGAGCGCAGAATCTCGCGCACCAGCGCCATCGGCTTGCGGCGCGGACCCCAGCCACCAATACCGATAGTCATGCCGTCACGCAGTTGGCCGACAATCTCGGCGGTGCTCATTTGCTTGTCCATCGTCTTGTTCCTCATTGGCGACCGACACTGAAGTCGTGGCCCCAGTGGCTGACCACGGTGCTTTCGAACGGCGTGTGGCGGTCCCAGTCGACCACCAGGCCATCGCAGCCGTATTCCAGGTCAAACCCGGACGGGGTCTTGATATAGAAAGAAATCATCTGGTCGTTGGTGTGCTGGCCGAGGGTGGCCGACAGCTTCACGCCGTTGGCGTGGACGCGATCCAGGGCACGACCGACTTCGTCCAGCGTGTTGACCTCGACCATCATGTGCACGCAACCGTGGGGCATCGGGCACTCGAAAATCGCCAGCGAGTGGTGCCGGCCGTTGTTGCAGTGCAGGAAGTGAATGCGTTTTTGCGGCTCGGCCGGGTCCGGGGTGAAGCGAACTTTCATCAGGTCCGACAGGCCAAAGCCCATCACCTGTTCGTAGAAGTCACGGCAGCGCTCGAAGGCCGGCGCCGGCAATACGACGTGGCCCATGCCGAGGTCGTTGGTGACAAAACCTTTGACACCCACCGGCGAGACAAAACGGGCGAAGTCCTGCAACGGCCCCCAGAAGATTTCATGGCGATTGCCATCAGGATCGCTGAAGTGCACCAGCTCCTGAACCTTGCGCAACTCGGCCTCGACCGCGGTGCCACGGGTCACTTGCACGTCGGCCTGTTGCAACTCGCTGACCGCCTGCTCCAGCGCCGCCTTGCCAGCCACTTCCCAGCCGCAGACACCGAAGCCGTTGTCGGCGCTCTTCTGCACCAGGATGCGGTAGTGGCGCTCGTCCATTTTCAGGTACAGGTGCTCATCGTCATCGCTGCCGATGACCATCATGCCCAGCACCTGGCTTGCGTAGTGGCGCCATTGCGCCAGGTCGCTGGACAGCAGGGTGACGTAACCCAGACCACGGATATCCATGGATGCACTCCTCGTTTTTCTCAGGCGGTGCCGCCCTTCGGCAGGTGCCGGGGGAGACTTTATGTAGGGGCCATATGTAGGAGCTATTCAAACGGTTTCGGGGAGGGGCAACATCGTCCAATGGGACTAGCGGATTTGGTGGGGGTACGCACATCAAAACTGTAGGAGCGAGCTTGCTCGCGATGGTCGCCAACGAAAACGCTGATAGCCTGACACCACGCGGCGTTCTTTGGTGCATCGCGAGCAAGCTCGCTCCTACAGAGGGGGGGGTGGTGTTGCGGTTTTTATGCGGCCGGTTCGATTTGATCCAGCACTCGGTTTGCGGTGATCTCCGCCAGCATCACGCTATTGGAAATACCCAGCAGGGCATTGCGATCACCGCCCTCCAGATGATCCACCAGTTGATGCACCATCACATCCACCGAGGCCAGGGTCTCGACCAGATAGACCACCAGGGTTTCGGTCGTGGCCTCAGGGTCGACGGTAAACAGCGTGCTGATTGTACGAGGGGTGGCTTTGATGTCGGCGGTCGAGGGGAAGTGGTAAGCGAGGGCACGCTCGGCGGCCTCGTTGAGTTTTTTGGAATCGGGGCTTTCGTAGGGTGAGGCTGGATCGGTGTCCGGCGGATTGGGTGTGACTTTGAACATACGCTGGCTTTCCTGATTGGGTGCCCACCCACTTGCTGCTAAACGAGAGGGAGGCAGCTGTACGCAGGTTAGCAGACCGGGGAAGCTAGCAAAGCCGGCGCGCCCGAAGGCGCCCTGCGCACAGCCACCATCGAGTGCAGGCATTGGAATACCTGACTGACAGCGCTTGTGCACCTTGCTTATAACCCCGGGCTGCTAAACCCGATCACTGATGGGCAGTGATGCGAATCAAGTTACCGAGGGCCCCCAAGGCGCACAAGCCGGCGGATTCTGGCGTACCTGTAGGCAACGACGCAAGGCGTTGTAGCTTTCATCAAGTAACGCTGACAGCCGTTAAACAGGCGCTGCTCAAAGGCCAAATCGGTAGCTGGAGCTGTCCCCAAAACCTGTGGGAGCGAGCTTGCTCGCGATGGGGCCATACCAGTCAACATCGACGTTGAATGTAAGACCGCCATCGCGAGCAAGCTCGCTCCCACAGGGGGTATGCGGTGGTCAATATTGGTGCAGGCATAAAAAAACGGGCCTTGGGGACCCGTTGGAAAGTGGGCCTGACGTCCGTGCCAGACCTGAAATGCGATCAACTGTGGGAGCGAGCTTGCTCGCGATGGGGCCATACCAGTCAACATCAATGCTGAATGTAAGACCGCTATCGCGAGCAAGCTCGCTCCCACAGGGATAGTGTGGTGTTCAAGCTCTAGTGGCTTGCCTATCAACCTTTGCGGAAGTGCGGAATCACCTTCTCGCCAATGTTCTTCAAAGTCTCCAGCTGCGCCCACTGCGGCACGGTGCCCATCTGGCAGATGAACAGGATTTCGTCGGCGCCGGCATCGATCAGGCGCTGCACGTAGCCGATGCAATCCTCGACGGTGCCGTAGGCGTGGTTCGGGTTCATCATGGCCATGGTCGGGTCGGAGAAGTCGACGCTGACTTCTTCCGAGGCGAAGCGCGACTTGATCACGCTCTGGCCATTGCCATCGACGTAGGTGTCGTCTTTCCACTTCTCCGGGTCCGGACGCTCGCCGCCGCCGTACCAGTAACCCAGGGACTCCATGAAGTAACGCTGACCACGGATACCGATGCGGCGCGCTTCTGCGTTGTCGTCCAGCACGATGGCCGGGCACAGCGCGGCGATGTGACGGTTAGGGCGGAAGCCCACTTGTTTCTTCTCATCGCGGTTGTCGTAGGCCGTGTGATACACCTCGACCTTCTTGGCGATCTCTTCCGGGCCACCGAAGCCCAGCACCAGAGCGCCCATGCCACGACCGCCGGCATTCTTCAGCGACTCGGAGTTGGTGCACGCCAGGTACATTGGCGGGTGCGGGTCCTGGTAAGGCTTTGGGTGGATCGGGCGCTTGGGGATCTGCACGAAGTCGCCGTTGTGCTCGATCTCGTCCTGCACGAACATTTTCGGGATCAGGTACATCATCTCGTCGATCTGCGGCTGCAAGGTCGCCAGGTCGTAGCCGAAGGTGCCAGCTTCCTGCTGGGTGCCGCCCTTGCCCACGCCGAAGTGCACACGGCCCTTGGACAACAGGTCGAGGGTGGCGATGCGCTCGGCGACTTTCACCGGGTGGTTCATCGCTGGCGGCAGGCAGACCACGCCGTGGCCGATGCCAATGCGTTCGGTTTTACCGGCCACGAAAGCCAGCATGGTTTCTGGCGCGGACATGTGCGAGTAGTTGCTCAGCGCGGTGTGTTCCACGCACCAGAAGGTGTCGAAGCCGAGCTTGTCGGCGAGCACGGCCTGCTCGACGGTATCTTCGAAAATCTTGCGGTCGCCTTCACGGCTGGAATCCACCGTCTGGGCTTCGTAAATCAGGGAAAATTTCATGGTTGATCCTTGTACTTGTTTGGATGCGCAGTCGGCGCCGTAGACCTTCGCCTTGCGCCCATGCTCGGGTATTGGCAGGGCGCTCGAATCACGCAAACGGACTAGCCCGATTCAGTAAAAAAGTCAGAGGAAAAAGTCGCTGCTGTCCTGGCCCATACTGACCCCGCCAAGGTTCCAGGCGTACTTGGCCGGACTGTTGGCGACGTGGGCACGACCGGTGTGAATGTCGCGGAAGGCGCGGTTGATCGGATGGCTGCGGAAGATGGTCGAAGCACCGCTGTTGAACATCAGATCACCAACGGCCTTGGCGCACTTGTCGGCCACCAGCGCCGAGTCGTAACGCATCTTCACCCGCTCAGGCATGCTCAGCGGCTCACCCTTCTGCGCCCGCTCCAGCATCAGCGCGAAGTTGCGATGCAGCACGGTCTTGCACTCGTCGACGCAGACCATGGCATTGGCCAGCGCCGCTTGCGCGGCCGGGTCCTGGACCATTTTGCGACCGTCATTGACCCCGACTCGCGCACGGTTGTGCTCGACAAACTGATCCACCGCGCCTTGCAGGGCACCGATGGCCGAAGACGAGACGGCACGCACGAAAATCTGCCCGAACGGCAGGCGGAACAAGGGCGCGGTGTTCACTTCGTTGCCCGGACTGTTCTGCATGAAACCGTCGAACGCGCGATGGGTGCGGTACTCGGGAACGAAGGCGTTTTCCACCAGAACGTCGTGGGAGCCGGTGGCTTCCAGGCCCATGACGTTCCAGTTGTCGATAATCTGGTAGTCGCTGCGCGGCACCAGGAAGGTCCGGTAATCCGGCGCTCCGCCCGCCTCTGCCGGCGGCACCAGCGCACCGAGGAACGCCCAGTCGCAATGCTTGCTGCCGGAAGAAAACCCCCAGCGTCCGCTCAACTTGAAGCCACCGTCAACCCGCTCGACCTTGCCCACCGGCATATAGGAAGACGAGATCAGCACGCTGGAATCGCTGCCCCAGACATCCTGGGCCGCGCGGTCGTCGAACAGCGCCAGTTGCCAGTTGTGGATCGCTACCACCCCCAGTACCCAGGCCGAGGACATGCAGCCTTCGGCAAGGGTCATCTGCACGTCGAAGAAATCCTTGGGCTCCAGCTCATAGCCTTCCCAACGGGACGGTTGCAGGATGCGAAAGAACCCGGCGTCATGGAAATCCTTCAGGGTTTCTTCAGGCAACTGGCCTGCTTGCGCAGCGTTCAGGGCGCGTTCACGCAGGATCGGCACCAACTCACGAGCACGTTGGCCCAGACGCTGGCGAATCAGGTCTTGGTTGAGCATTTTTATTGTTCTCCTTTGTTCACCCCATCCGCCGGGGCGCGCGTGCAACGGGGCGGGTGTAGCGCCCCTACACTGGCATTCAAGCAATGCGCAACAGGGTGGACATCCCTCAAACGGACCATGTGGGGTTGGGAAACAGTCTTTTGGAGGTGAATCTGAAAGGGGGTGTTGGCTAACAGGCCGTCTTCGCGGGCGAGCCCACATTGGACCCCCTGTTTTACTCGGGACTTGTGGCCACTGTAGATCCCTGTGGGAGCGAGCTTGCTCGCGATGGCTATGTGTTGGGCGCATCTGTTTTGATGGTGTACATATCCGTTTTAGCGGTTACGGCCGCTATTGGTTCCGCCCTTATGGCGGGTCACTTGGAAGAGCCCCAAGTAACCAAGGGCTTTTGCCCCTGACATTCGGTGCCTCGCTGTGGCTCGGCATACCCTCGCTCCGGTCCTGCTCCGTGGGCCCGCCGCCATCGGCCATCCATGGCCGGCGGCGGCTAACCCGGCATCCATGCCGGGTTGCCCACTGCGCAGAACCTGCGCTCGGCCTCACGAGGGGGCGTGTACCGCCACAGCGCCCGAGGCGGCCTACCGGCCGGCCTGTTTGCCGGGGTCGTTCGTCTGTTATGTATTTGGTCGACTGGCAGGCCGCTATCGCGAGCAAGCTCGCTCCCACAGGTACTCAGTACATCCGCAAGATTTCAGCCGGCTGGCAGGCCGCTATCGCGAGCAAGCTCGCTCCCACAGGTACTCAGTACATCCGCAAGATTTCAGCCGGCTGGCAGGCCGCCATCGCGAGCAAGCTCGCTCCCACAGGTACTCAGTACATCCGCAAGATTTCAGCCGGCTGGCAGGCCGCCATCGCGAGCAAGCTCGCTCCCACAGAAGAGCAGAGGCAAAGCGGCGTACACCCATGCTTCTCACCACTCATCAGGCCGAGCGTTAGCTCGCCTGCAGCTCTTGATCTTGATCCACCCGCCCCCTCGGCAGGCTGAGTGGAGGTGTTTATCCGGGGATTGGCGCGCAGCGCCGTTCGACGCAGTCGAACTCATTGCATGTAGGTCGAAGCGAAGCCGACCGGAGGGCAATGCCCCCGGATGAATACCGCAGCGAAGGAACCCCGAGCCTCAGCGAGGGGCCGTACGTAAGGGGCGAGACCTTTTGGTTCCTTTTGGCTGGGCCGGCACTCCGGGCGTTTGCCAAAAGGGACTCGCCGTAAGGGCGAAACCATAAGCCGCCGTTACCGCAGCAACGGATATGTACTCAATCAAAAAAGCGCCTGGTCGGCCCAGAGGCCGCCAAGGCCTAGTCCCCTCGGACGATGTGACGACTGGACGTCAGAGCAAGAATCCATCGCACTCCCCAACCAACAAAAAGGCCCAGTGCGATGAACGACGTCAATCTCAAAGCCGACATGCTCCAGGCCATGCGCCGCCTGGCCAAGTCCGTCACCATTATCAGCACCAGCAACGGCTCCGAGCGCTTCGCCATGGCCGCCACCGCGGTCGACTCCCTGAGCACCGAACCGCCATCGCTGCTGATCTGCGTCAACAAGACCGCCTCGCCCCACGCCGCACTGGCGACCGGCGCCGACTTCTGCGTCAACATCCTCGGCGTCGAACAACAAGACCTGGCCAACCTGTGCAGCGGTGCGATCAAGGGCGAAGCGCGCTTCGACCGTGGCAACTGGCTGACCAGCCCCGGTGGCATTCCCTACCTGGGTGACGCGCAGTCGGCGATCCTCTGCCGCCAGGACGGCCACTTCAGCTACGGCACTCACACCGTGTTCATCGGTCGCATCCTGCAAATCCACACCACAGCCGAAATCACCCCGCTGGTCTACCTCGACGGCAGCTACACCACCACCGCCAAACCCGCACCTTCTCTCGCTGCTGCTGGCTGAGGCCCGAACATGAACAGCCTGAACGGGTTGACGGCGTTGCGAGTGAACAGCGCCGACCAGTTGCCATGGGATGATCGCTGCGATTTGCTGATCGTCGGGTTTGGCGGTGCCGGCGCCTGTGCCGCCATCGAAGCGGCCAATCGAGGCCTCTCGGTGCTGGCCCTGGATCGCTTCGAAGGCGGCGGCGCCACGGCGCTGAGCGGTGGCGTGGTCTATGCCGGCGGTGGCACGCCGTATCAGCGCCAGGCCGGCTATGAAGACACCAGCGACGCCATGTTCAACTACCTGCGTCAGGAAGTCGGCGAAGCCGTCAGCCATGAAACCCTGAAGGACTTCTGCGAAGGCAGCCGCGAGCAACTGGCCTGGCTGGAGCGACAAGGCGCGGCCTTCGAGGCCAGCGTGCCGCCGCATAAGACCTCCTACCCGAGTGACCAGTACTACCTCTATTACTCCGGCAACGAAGCCGTGCCGGCCTATGCCGCCAGCGCCAAGCCGGCACCCCGTGGCCACCGCACCAAAGGTCCGGGAATGTCCGGCGCCAGTCTGTTCGCCCCGCTCAAGGCCAGCGCCTTGCGCCACGGTGCACGCCTGCGTAGCCAGTGTGAAGTGCGACGTCTGGTACTCGACCTCGACGACAAGGTCATCGGTGTCGAAGCCTGGCAATTGCCCTCCGGCAGCCGCGCAGCCAAACAACATGCGCGTCTGTCGCGCTGGGCCGCTGCCATTCATATGTACGCCCCGGCCTTGGCCGACCGCTTGCGCGCCCGTCAGCGCCGCATCGAACAGACCAGCGCCATTCGCCAATTGATACGTGCCGAACAGGCGGTGTTGCTGAGCAGCGGCGGTTTTATCTTCAATCGCGATCTGGTGCGCCAACACGCGCCGCAGTATCTGGCCGGCCTGCCACTAGGCGCCACCGGGTGCAACGGCAGCGGCATCGCCCTGGGCCAAAGTGCTGGCGGCAGCGTGGCGCGGATGGACAAGGTCAGCGCCTGGCGATTCATCAACCCGCCACTGGCCTGGGCTCGCGGGCTGATCGTCAATGCCCGTGGACAACGTTACGCCAACGAAGAAATCTACGGCGCGACCCTCGGCCATGCGATGGTCGAGGAGCAGGACGGCCGCGCCATTCTGATTCTGAATCGGGCGCTGGTTCGAGAAGCACTCAGTCAGGTCGGCCCCGGCAAAGTCTGGAATTTCCAGCGCCTGCCGGTGCTGCTCAATCTGCTGTTCAACGCCAAACGCAGCAACAGCCTCGCCGGCCTGGCCAAACGTTGCAACCTGCCGCCCGAACTGCTGCGCCAAAGTGTCGAACGCTACTCCCGAGCAGCACGCGGTGAGGTCGCCGACGAGTTCGGCAAATCCGCCGCGATGCTCGCCAACCTCGAACACGGCCCGTGGTACGCCCTCGACTTGTCTTTCGACAGCAAACTCTTCCCCTGCCCGGTCATCACCCTGGGCGGGCTGAAGGTCTGCGAAGGCAGCGGTCGGGTACTGGACCACGCCGGCCAGCCAATAAGCGGCCTGTACAGCGCCGGCCGCAATGCGGTCGGGGTCGCGTCCAACCTGTATGTCTCCGGCCTGTCCCTGGCCGATTGCATCTATTCCGGTCGCCGGGCTGCCGCCCACGTGGCCGACCAATTCGCACTTCAAACCGCACGATCAGGAGAACAACAATGCAACGTGTAGAAGGCAAAGTCTGCATCATCACCGGCGCCGCCAGCGGCATCGGTCGCGAAGACGCCCTGCTGCTGGCCCGCGAAGGCGCCAAGGTGGTGCTGACCGATCTCAACGAAGAGGCTGGCCGTCAGGTTGCCGCCGAGATCGGCAGCAACGCGCTGTTCATCCGCCACGACATCGCCAGCGAAAGCGACTGGCAAAACGTGGTCAAAACCACCGTGGAACACTTCGGTCGCCTCGACGTACTGGTCAACAACGCCGCGATCCTGGCCCTGGGCAGCATCGAAGACACCACCCTGGAGCTGTGGCAGAAGGTGCAGAAGATCAACGGCGAAGGCTACTTCCTCGGCTGCAAATACGCGATCCAGGCGATGAAGGAAAGCGGTGGCGGCTCGATCATCAATATGTCGTCGGTCGCAGCATTGGGCGCCATGCCGATGTTCTGCGCTTACTCGGCGTCCAAAGGCGCCGTGGCGGCGATGACCCGTTCCATTGCCCTGCACTGCAAGCAGCAGGGTTACCGCATTCGCTGCAACAGTGTGCACCCGGACGGTGTGAACACGCCGATGACCCAGGCCCTGGTCGGCGGTCAGCCGATCCCCCAGGAAGCGCTGGACCAGGACCCGATGAACCGCATGGCCGCGCCACGGGACATTGCCAACGTGGTGCTGTTCCTCGCCGCCGACGAGTCGCGCTTCGTCAACGGTGCCGAGATCCGCGTCGACAACGCTCAACTGATCAGCGGGCTCTGAGGCCGAGGTGAACATGGGCACGCAACCACAGAACCTGACCCCGGCCGAACACACGACGGCAAGTGTCTCATTGCAAGTGTGCGCGGTGATCGACGAGACCTTGGATGCGCGCTCGCTGGTGCTGGACGTACCGCCAACCCTGCGTGAGCGCTTTCGCTACAAACCGGGCCAGTTCCTGAGTTTTCGCGTGCCCTTGGCCGGCAAGCTGTTGACCCGCTGCTATTCCATGGCCAGCTCGCCCCTCGCGGATGCGCTGCCCAAGGTCACGGTGAAGCGGGTCGACGGTGGCCGGGTGTCGAACTGGATGAACCAAGTGCAGGTCGGCGACTGGCTGGAAGTGCTGCCACCGGCCGGGCACTTTTGCCTGGACCCGCAGCACTCGGCCGACACCGACAGACCGTTGGTATTGTTCGGCGGCGGTTCGGGCATCACCCCGGTGTTTTCCATTCTCAAGTCGGTGCTGCACAGCAGCCGGCGCTCGATCAAGTTGATCTACGCCAACCGCGATGAGGCATCGGTGATTTTCAAGGACGAGCTGTGCCGGTTGATCAAGGCGCATCCTGATCAACTGCACGTGGTGCACGTCCTCGATTCGGTGCAAGGCTTCCTGACGGACCATCAGGTCCGTCATCTGCTGCGCGGATCGGCCGGCGGCGACTACTTCATCTGCGGGCCGGGGCCGTTCATGGACACCGTGGAGCGCACGCTGCTGGCACTGGGCGAAGCGGCCGAGCGGATCCATGTCGAACGTTTCGTCTCACCGCCAGACCCGGATGAGCTACTGGCCGAAGAAGCCCTCGCCCGCGAGGCCGCGATGGGTTCCCACTGTGAAGCATTGATCGTCGAACTTGATGGCGAGCAACACCCAATAACCTGCCAGCCGGGTGACACCCTGCTGCAAAGTTGCAAGGCCGCCGGCCTGGATGTGCCGTCGTCCTGTGAAGAAGGTTTCTGCGGGGCGTGCATGTGCGTGGTCAAGGAAGGCGAGGTTCAGTTGGCGCGCAACGATGTGCTGACGCCCAAGGAGCTGGCCGACGGTTGGACACTGGCCTGCCAGAGCCGACCGACCGGTGCCCGGGTACACCTGAAATTCCCGGATTGAGACTGCGCGTAAAACTGTAGGAGCGAGCCTGCTCGCGATGGACGTCAACGATAACGCGCCCTGTCTGAATGAACGCGGTGCCCAGTCGTTTTTCGCGAGCAGGCTCGCTCCTACAGTTGATCGGTGCCAGACGGGGGATCTATTGCTTAGTCTCATTGGACGATCACCCAGGCCCGGTCTGCAGTTAGACTCGGCCACAGCATTAGCCCACAACAATAAAAGAGGTGCAGTTATGGCTCGTTTGCAGAATAAGGTCGCGGTGGTTACCGGCGGCGCTTCGGGGATCGGTCTGGCCTGCGTGCGCCGTTTCGCGGCTGAAGGCGCGCAAGTGGTCGCCCTGGACATCGGCAGCGCACCGGCAGACTTTCCCGGCCTGTTCATGACCCTGGACGTACGCGACGAAGCGCAGGTGCAGCAGGTCATGCAAGAAGTCGTCAGCCGCTTCGGGCGCATCGACGTACTGGTCAACGCCGCCGGCGTCGCCGACCAGGGCAGCGTGACCCAGACCACCACCGCCGCCTGGCAACGGGTGATGGACATCAACCTGACCGGCAGCATGCTCACCAGCAAATACGCGCTGGAATCGATGGTGTCGCAACGCGGCGGCTCGATCATCAACGTCGGTTCGATCTTCGGCCTGCAAGGCTGCGACGGCAACGTGGCCTACAACGTGTCCAAGGGCGGCATCAACCAGCTGACCCGCTCGATGGCCATCGACTACGGCTACGCCAACATTCGCGTCAACGGCCTGTGCCCGGGCCTGATCGAAACGCCGATGACCAGCATGGTCCGTGACAATGACGCGTTCCACGCCTTCTTCGCTTCGCAACACATGCTCAGCCGCTCCGGGCAACCGGAAGAAGTGGCCAACGTCGCGCTGTTCCTGGCCTCGGACGAAGCGTCCTTTGTCAGCGGCCAGATGATCGCCGTGGATGGTGGGTTCTCCGCCGGTCGCCGTTTCGCCCCGCCCGCCCAGTAATTCGCAATCCGGCCGGGCGCTCTGCCTGGCCCACTCCCTTTTTCGTACATGTCTTCTAACCGGGGAGGCCCCATGCCGCCTGTCGCCACCGCACTGACCATCGCTCAACTGTTCGCCAACGCTGCCCAGGCCTACGGCGACCGCCCGGCCATCGAGGATGCGGGCCACAGCATCAGCTACCGACAACTGGACCAACTGCGCCGCCAGGCGGCTCGCGCACTGCTGGCCCTCGACGTACAGGTCGGGGACCGCGTGGCGATCTGGGCACCCAACGTGTGGGAGTGGATCGTTGCGGCTGGCGCCCTGCAAAGTGTCGGCGCCGCCCTGGTGCCGCTCAATACCCGGATGAAGGGCAGCGAGGCCGGCTACATCCTGCGTGAAAGCGGCACCTGCGTGCTGTTTGCCATCGGCGAATTCCTCGGAACGGACTACCCCGGCATGCTGGCGTCGGAAGACCTGCCTGAGCTGCGCCACACCGTCAGCGTGCGCGGCGCCAACTCGGGCACCCTGGCTTGGGAGCGGTTTATGGATCTGGCGGCCGACGTGCCGCACCTGGCCTTGCGCACCCGCGAACAGAGCGTTGGCCCGCAGGCCTTGTCCGACGTGCTGTTCACGTCGGGCACTACCGGCAAGCCCAAAGGCGTGATGACCAGCCACGGCCAAAACCTGCGCATCGTGCGCGACTGGAGCGATATCGTCGGTTTGCGCGAGAGCGATCGCTACCTGGTCGTCAATCCGTTCTTCCATTCCTTCGGCTACAAGGCTGGTTGGCTGGCGGCGTTGATGCGCGGTTGCACCCTTCTGCCGCAGCAGGTTTTCGACGTGCAGGCGGTGCTCGAATGCGTGCAACGCGAACGCATCACCGTGTTGCCCGGGCCACCGACGTTGTATCAATCGTTGCTGGCCCATCCGCAACGCAGTGAATTCGACCTGAGCTCCTTGCGCGTGGCGGTGACCGGGGCGGCGGCGATCCCCGTGGAGATGATCCACCGCATGCGCGACGAACTGGGATTCGCCACTATCGTCACCGCGTATGGCCTGACGGAAGTCTGCGGTTTCGCCACGATCTGCCGCGCCGGCGACTCAGCGGAACTGGTCGCCAACACCAGTGGCCGGGCGATGCCGGGAGTGCAAGTGCGCTGCGTCGGCAACAGCGGTCGCAGCCAGCCGGCCAACATCCCCGGTGAAGTGCAGATCCGCGGCTACAACCTGATGCAGGGTTATCTCAACAACCCCGAAGCCAGCCAGGAAATACTCGACGCCGACGGCTGGCTGCACACCGGCGACATCGGCATGCTCGACGAACAGGGTTACCTGCGCATCACCGACCGCCTCAAGGACATGTTCATCACCGGTGGCTTCAATGTGTACCCGGCGGAGATCGAACAGTGTTTGCTGACCTATCCGGGCGTGGCCCAGGCAGCGGTGATCGGCATTCCCGACGAGCGCATGGGTGAAGTGGCGATGGCGTTCCTGCTGCCCGCGCCCGGGATGGAAATCGAGCAGGCGCGGTTCCTCGCCTGGTGCCGTGAGCAGATGGCCAACTACAAGGTCCCGCGTCGGGTGCATGTGTTGCAGAGCATGCCGATCAATGCGGCGGGGAAAGTGACGAAGAATGTGTTGAGGGAGTGGGCGTTACAACCAGCCGACTAAACGCAATCCCTGTGGGAGCGAGCTTGCTCGCGATGGCGGAGTGTCAACCAACACCCATGCTGGATGTGCCGGCCTCATCGCGAGCAAGCTCGCTCCCACAATGTTCCAGGGTGTACACAAATTCCCCGCCCGACGCAGATCAACTGTGGGAGCGAGCTTGCTCGCGATAGCGTCAGGTCAGTCAACAGCGATGTTGAATGTTCTGCCGTCATCGCGAGCAAGCTCGCTCCCACAGGGTTTTGTGTATGCCGAGATGACGGAGTCAGACCACCCGCGCCGGATGCTGCCGGCGTGGATCACCGAGCATGGCGCGATGGGACGGTGGCTGGCGGCCTTCGACTTCGCTGATGCCATAACCCGGCGCGACTTCGGCCGTGATCAGGGTCTGTCCGGACAACGCCATCAACTGCGGATCATTGAGCAAGGCATGAATCACCCGCCCGTTGAATTGCGGGGTTTCGGCGTGGGCCAGGAACGCCTGGTACTGCTCGCCATGCTGTTCACCGGCAATTTTCGTGCGTTCGGTCAGTTGCGGACCGAGCCACAGCGACAGCGCCGCCACACCCTGCCCTTCGAAATCGATCGCCATGTCCGCCGCCAGCTTGTCGACCCCGGCCTTTTGTGCGCCGTAGGCCGGGCCATGCATGTAGCAGCCGGCGCCGAATGACGAAGTGAAGCAAATCAGCCCTTGGGCACTTTTGAGCAACAGCGGCGCCGCGTAGAAGCTGGCGATGTAGGCCGAGCGCAGGCCGACGTCGAGAATGCGCACCAGGTCCAGCGGTTTGGCCCAGAACGGCCCCGGCTCGATCAACCGGTCGTGGATGAACGCGGCGTTGTTGACCAGCAGATCCAGATGCCCGCACTCATCTTCCACACGGGTAAACAGCGCCTGAACCTGGGCGTCATCGGCGTGGTCACAAACCACCGCGATACCGCGCCCACCGGCGGCGGTGATCGCCGCGGCGGTGTCCTGCAGCGAACCGCGCAAGGCATGCCCGTACAAATTCGACCCGCCCTGCTCAGGTGCACGACCGGTGACATACACCGTCATGCCTGCCGCCCCGAGGGCCAGGGCAATACCCTGCCCGACTCCGCGACTGGCGCCGGTCACTACGGCAATCTGTGGACGCTGACTGTTCATTCGACACTCCCAAACAAGGTCTTGGCCGCAGCGGTTTCGCTCTGGCGCTTGATGTGATTGGCCGCCAGATAACCGAAGGTCATGGCCGGGCCGATGGTCGAACCGGCGCCCGGATAGGTGCGGCCCATCATCGAGGCGGCGCTGTTGCCGATGGCGTACAGGCCGTTGATCGGTTCTCCGTCTTCGTGCAACACGCGGGCGTGCACGTCGGTCAGCAGGCCACCTTTGGTGCCGATGTCGCCGGCATCGATGCGCACGGCGTAGAACGGCCCTTTGAGCAACGGCGCCAGGCACGGATTGGGTTGCACGTTGGGGTCGCCGTAGTAGCGGTCGAACAATGATTCACCCTTGTGGAAGTCCTCGTCGACGCCCTGCACGGCCATGCCGTTGAAGCGCTGCACGGTGCGCACCAGCCCGCCGGCGTCGACACCGATTTTCGTCGCCAGTTCTTCCAGGCTCGACGCCTTTTGAAAGTAATCACGCAAATGCTCGGGCAATTGCCAATCGCGCTGGGCATAGCCCGGCAGCAAGGCGCCGCACGGGTATTTGCGGCGGAACTCGGCGTCGAACACCATCCAGCACGGCACGCTCGCGACACCTTCGCGGTTGTTGGCGTACATCGCGTAAACGATATCGGTATAGGGCGCGGCTTCATTGACGAAACGCTCGCCCGCCGCGTTGACCATCACGCACCCCGGCAAGGTGCGTTCAACGAACAGCGCACGCTGTTTTTCTTCGCCCTTGACGTAAGTGGTTGGCGCCCACCAGCTGTGTTCCATCAACGCGGTCCGCGCGCCAAGGGCCTGGCCGGCGCGAATGCCGTCGCCGGTATTGTTCGGCGGCGTGGCACTCCAGTTCGCCTGGGACGGCTGCGGCAGGTACTGCTCGCGCATCGCCTGGTTACGCTCGAAACCACCGGCGGCAATGATCACCCCGTAACGCGCCTTGACGTTGAGCAACTGACCGTTGCGATTGACCCGCACCCCGCCGACCCGCTCGCCGACCAGCAGTAGCTCTTCGAGTGCACAGTTGAGCCACAGCGACTTGCCGCGATCCTGCAACGAACAGCGCAAGGCGCCGATCAAGGCATTGCCCAGGGTCAGGAAACGGTCGCGACGGGACAAGCGCCGCCCCTCGCGATCACGCCAGTAGCGCCACATCACCCGCAGGGTCAGGCGCAACCAGCCGGGACCACGGCACAGCAGCACCTGCGCCTCTTTCATGGTCATCGCCATGCGCCCCATCATCAGGGTGCCGGGGGACGGCGCGCGCATGCGCAAAAATTCTTCGCCCAGTTCGGCGGCATCGAACGGTTGTGGATCCATCGAGCGATAGCCCGGTTTGCCGCCCTCGACTTCCGGGTAGTAATCGGCGTAGCGCGGTTGCGCCTCGAAGCGCACGCGGGTGTGTTTTTCCAGGTACTCGACCATCTCCCGGCCGTGCTCGACATAGGCTTCGATGCGCCCGTCATCGATCTCGCCATGGGTCACGGCGCGGATGTAGGCAATCGCTTCGGCCGCCGAATCACTGCCGCCAAGGGCCTTGATCCGGTGGTTGTCGGGGATCCAGATGCCGCCACCGGACACCGCCGAGGTGCCGCCATATTCGCCGCTCTTCTCGATCAGAAGTGCATTCAGGCCCAGGTCATGGGCGCGCAGTGCAGCGGTCATGCCCCCGGCTCCCGAGCCAATCACCAACACATCACAGCACTCGTCCCATTTGATCCCGGCAGCGTTCATGCGATTACCCTTGTTCAGCGCCCATCAGGCAGAAACCGCCACCGCCGGATCTTCGCCCGGTGCAGTCGGTCTCGGGATTGTTCGCCGCGCGCGCCAGGTGTTCATCGTCCAAGCGGACTAAGGCGAAGGCCGCCCCCTGATCTCCTACACAGTTCCTACGGCGATCCGGTGTGTGCCGTTCCCCTGCAAATCGCTTAGTCCGCTTGGACGATGTTGCGCACAAGTCGTGACTCCATAGTCGTCCACAGCACCAATCATCCCCCCTGAAATGCAGGTCGGGCAGGTCTGACCTGGGCCATGAGGACGACATGATAAAAACAATAATCGCCCCACCAACACAGCACCCTCGCACACAGCTTGTTCTATTGATGCTGGCTGGCGGACTAAGCGCTCACGTTAACGCCATGAGCTTTCAGCCAAGCGAAGACTTGAGCATCGACTGGGACACCACACTGACGTACAGCCTCGCCTGGCGGACCGAGGCTCGCGATCACAAACTGACCGCGAACGCTAACGGCAACGACGGCGACAACGCGTTCGACAAAGGCAGCCTTATCAACAACCGCAGCGGCTTTCTCACCGAAGCCAACATCAAGTGGCAGGACGACTACGGCGTGTTCGTCCGGGCGACCGGTTTCTACGACAACGTCTACGATCAGGACAACGACAACACCACCGGCACCTCGAACTGCTTCGCCGGCGGCCATTGCAGCCAGCCCGACCGTTTCTCCCAGGACACCATCGACCAGCACCGCAATGAATTGCGCATGCTCGATTACTACGCCTATGGCACCTGGGACGTTAGCGGTCACGCCCTCAACGCGCGCCTGGGTAACCAGGTGGTGAGCTGGGGTGAAAGCTTGTTCTACCCGGGTATTTCCGCGGCCCAGAGCCCGGTGGACGCGACCAAGGCGACTACCCCTGGCGTCGAGGTCAAGGAAATCCTGCTGCCAGTCGGCCAACTGTTCACCCAGTTCGCCCTGACCGAAAGCCTGGGTATCCAGGCCTACTACCAATACAAGTGGGAGAAAACCGAGCTGTTCGGCGTGGGTAGCTACTTCTCCACCACCGACTTCATCGATGAGGGTGGTTTCAACGACGCCTCCGGTTTTGTCACCCGTCTGAAGGACGACAAACCGAGCGACAGCGGCCAGTACGGTCTGGCCTTCACCTACGCCGCCGAGTCGCTGAAAAACACCGAGTTCGGTATCTACTACTCGCGTTATCACGACAAGACCCCGTCGCTGGATTTCGCGACGACGCTGGGCCGCTACCAGGTGCGCTACTTCGACAACATCGACCTGTTCGGCGCGAGCTTCGCCACCGTGCTGGGCGACGTCAGCTGGGCCGGTGAAGTCAGCTACCGCGACGGTACGCCAGTGATGGTCGACAACGGTTTCTCCAGCCCCGTGCGCGGCAAGACCGTACAAGCACAAACGTCGATGATCTACGTGCTCGGCCCGACCTCTTTCGCCGACAACACCACCCTGACCGGCGAGGTGGTCTACAACACCGTGGTCAGCAACGACAAGTCACAGCCAGTGACCCTGGCCCCTGGCTTCGCGCTGCCGGGCACCGACAGCCTGGTCTATGACCGCGATGCCTGGGGCTACACGGTGCAGGCGAACTTTGACTACAACAACGTGTTCAGCGGATGGGACATGTCGGTGCCTGTCACCTTCAGCGCCGCCGCCCACGGCGACAGCTCGATGGTCGGCTCGATCAACGCCGGCCAGAACGATAACCGCGCCAGCATCGGCAGCTCTTGGCGCTACCTCGGCAACTTCACTGTCGAGGCCCGCTACAACGCCTACCTCGGCAACGCCAATAACAGCCCGTTGGCCGACCGCGACAACGTCGCGCTCAACTTCAAGTACCGGTTCTGATTCCCCGATCGGAGGAGCACAGCATGTCCAGATTCACCCAAACAGTATTGAGCACCGCGCTGACCGTCGGCCTGCTCGGCAGTGGCCTGGCCTACGCCAAGGTCAGCCCCGAAGAAGCCGCACGCCTGGGCCAGGACCTGACCCCGATGGGCGCCGAAAAAGCCGGCAACGCCGACGGTAGCATCCCGGCCTGGTCCGGCAAATGGCGCGGTCTGCCACCGGGCCTCACGTTCGGTGGTGCAGGCACGCCGTACCCGGACCCCTATGCGTCTGAAAAACCCTTGTTCACCATCACTGCGCAGAACATGGACCAGTACGCCGCCAACCTCACCGACGGCCAGAAAGCTTTGTTCAAGCGCTACCCGGACTCTTTCAAGATGCCGGTGTACCCGAGCCATCGCGACTTCCGTGTCGATCAGCTCACCGAAGACGACATCAAGAAAAACGCCCTGAACGCAGAGCTCACCAACGACGGCAACGACACCAGCAATGCCTTCGGTGCCTCGCCTTTCCCGATTCCGAAGAACGGCAACGAACTGATCCTCAACCACACCATGTCAGGGCGGTCCTTCACCGAAGAGGCCGTCTACCAACAGGCAGTGATCTATCCCGACAAAAATCGGGTGACGGAGAAGGTCGACTACAAGATCTTTTCGGTGTGGGCCGACCCCCAAAAGACCCTGGACACATCCGGTGGCATCCTCACGCACTTTTTGCTCACCACCCTGGAGCCCGTGCGCAAGAAGGGGGAGATCGTCGTCGGTCACGAGTTCATCAATGCCACCGCCGAACCTCGGCAAGCCTGGCAATACTCGCCGGGTCAACGCCGCGTGCGCCGCGCGCCGACCGTCGGCTACGACTCGCCCAGCGGTGCGGGCGGCTTCCGGGTCTATGATGAAGATCGCTTGTTCAACGGCGCCCCGGATCGCTACAACTGGTCCATCGTCGGTAAAAAAGAGATCTACATTCCGTACAACAACTACAAGATCGACCAGCCTGACGTAAACATCGAACAGATCCTGTCCACGACCGGTCACATCAACCCGCAGATCATGCGCTACGAGAAACACCGCGTGTGGATCGTGCAGGCCACGCTCAAGCCAAACGCACGGCACCTCTATGCCAAGCGTGTGCTCTACCTGGACGAGGACAGCTGGCAGGCCGCCCTGGCAGACAACTACGACAGCCGTGGGCAACTGTGGCGCACCAACATGCAAACCTCGATCTACGCCTATCACATCGAGCGTTTCCACTCCCGTCTGGGCATCTACCACGATTTGATCGCCGGCTCCTACCTGGTTGACCGGATGCTGGTCGATCAGAAACCGGCCAAGCTCAACGCCACCGCCTTCACCGAAGACGAATTCACCCCTGGCAACCTGCGCAAACTCGGCACCCGCTAAAACCTCAGCGCCCCGACCGATTCATTCGGTCGGGGCATTGTGCTGTGTAAAATCCGCTCCTTCCACGGAAGACTTCTCCATGAACAAACTCCTCACCGGCATCATCGCCATGGTCAGCGTTGGCCTGTCGATGCAAGCCAACGCCCTGGACATCCTGCTGACCAACGACGATGGTTGCCGCGCACCCGGCATCGATGCGATGTACCGCGCCCTGACCGCTGCCGGACACAAGGTCACCCTCGTTGGCCCGTTGAACGACAGCAGCGGCATCAGCGCCGCCAGCGTGGTCGTGCCCGACCAGGCCCTGGCGGTGACCGAACTGGCGCCGGGCAAATTTTGCGTCGGGCCGCCGCAGGGCTACATCCCGCCCGCTGGCAAGACGTCCGCCATCGGTACGCCGGTGGATGCAGTCAACGTCGGCCTCGATGTGATCCTCAAGGATTCGCCGCCAGACCTGGTGGTGTCCGGCAGCAATTTTGGCGAAAACGTCGGCCCGCTGACGCAGATGTCCGGCACCCTCAACGCGGCCGTGCGCGCGATGTTCAAAGGGATTCCGGCGGTGGCGGTGTCCACGGCGATCGACATGGACCTGATCATCCGCGACCAGCAGGCGGGCTATCGCAAGACTCTTGGCGCCATGGACGACACGGCGCGGTTTGCCGTGAAGGTGATCGAACAGGCGAGTCTGGCCGGTACCGAAGCCAGACAGGCCTGCGCCAAAAACAAACAATCGTGCGAGCTGAACGTGCTCGGCCTGCCGGGTGTCAGCGGCTTGAACCTCAACTACCCGCCGCTGAAACCCGAGGAGGTCAACGGTGTGAGCTTTGCCCCGATCGGCAATTGGGATCGGGTGAACTTCACCTCACAACGCGGCGCCGACGGCGTGGTCCACGTCAACCTGGCCCCCCCGTCGACACCGACCGAAGTCCAGCAAAAGGCCGATGCCTATCAACTGTGGCAAGGCCACGCGGTGATCACCGTGATCGACGGCAACATGACCGCACCGCAGGCGGTGCAGGATCAGGCGAAGAAGACGTTGCGCGGGATCAAGCCTTAAGCCAGCGCGGAACGGTGTTAATCACAAAACCATTGTGGGAGCGAGCTTGCTCGCGATGAGGCCGGCCCATTCAACATCGATGTCGCCAGACACTCCGCCATCGCGAGCAAGCTCGCTCCCACAGGGTTACCGGGTGTACGCAACATCTGCGAACAACCATATTTAC
>NZ_CATKPZ010000025.1:0-35066 GCF_949767415.1 Pseudomonas sp. IT-196MI5 | reverse complement strand
CTCGACGTTGGCACTCAGCGTGTAGCCCGAGAGCGAGCTCCAGACCGTGTCAATACCCTCACCGCCGAGCTCGGTCACCACGTCCCCAAGGTCGGTGACTTCGTAGATATCGTCGCCCACACCGCCGGCCATCGTATCGGCACCCGTCCCCCCGATGAGCATGTCATTGCCCGCGTCACCGTTGAGGATGTCGTTGCCACCCAAGCCGTTCAGGATGTCGTTGCCATCACCTCCGCTGGCCACGTCGTCGCCTGCCGTGCCGGTGAATATGTCGGCACCGGCGGTACCGACAAACAGATTACCGACCACTGTCGTTGCGGCAGAGGTGACTAGCTCAAGTGTGCCGAGGTCATCGGTGTAACTCGCGACGACACGCAGTTGCTGACCGACCTGCGCCGGGCTGAGCGTGAAGGTCGTGCCCGTCGCACCGGCGATATCGGCAAAGATCGCACCGCTCCCCACCTGCCACTGATGGGTAATCACCGAGGTCGTGATCCCGTCGGCGTCGGTGAACGCATCCGTGGCGGTCAAGTCCGAGCCTAACGTGGGGGTCGTATCGCTGATCAGCACAGTGCCGACCGGCAGGACGTTGACGGGGCTACCGCCGAGTGGCGCAGTTGGCGCGGTCGGCGCCGAGAACACACTTTCCAGCACGCCCTGACCGTCCTGATAGATGGCCCTGACACGTAGCGCCAGCCCCAGCTCAGCCGTGGTCACCGTGAAGGTCGAGCCGGTCGCGGTTCCTAGTCCGCCTCCGAGCACAATACCGATGTCGTCGAAGATACCGGTGCCGGGGTTCGTTTCGACCTGCCATACGAAGGCGATGGGACCGCTGATCGCACCGCCCGTAGTGACATTGTCCGCATCGCGGACGGTGTCGGCCAACACCGTCAACACTTGGCCAACGGCCGGCGTGCCATCGCTGACCCTCAGCAAGCCCACCGGCTCGGCGTTCAAGCCAGCGACGAGAACCTGCGACTGATCGGCGAACTGCAGCCGCTCGATATTGCTGAGGGTGTCGATCCCGTCCCTGCCAACGACACTGTCGGTGACCGTCACGGTGCCGTCGACGTTCTCGATGACGGTGTAGTCGGCCAGAAGGCCGGTGTACAGGGCCGTGTCGAAGGAATGGCCAGGGTTAAGGGGGTCAGGCGCATCCGTCAGGATCTCACGGACGGCGACGAGTTGGCCGGGGTTGAAGGTACCATTGAGCATGAGCGGCACCAACGGGACCATGCTGTCGAACGTTGCGATCTCCGGACCTGTGCCATCGATGTTCTGCCGCACACTGATACGTACGTTGAGCCACTTGTCGCCGTCGATGAGGTCATCGCCGCCATTGCCTTCGATGATGTCGCTGCCGCCGCCGCCAAGGACGATGTTGCCGGCGCTGAACTGATCGTCTGCCGTGCCCACAATGCCGTCCGCGCCGGCTGCTGCCGTGCCGACGAACGAGCGCAGGCCGCTGACCAGGTCGAAGTTGGTGAGCACGCTGCCCTGAGCACCGGCAGCCGCGATCACGGTGGCATCGGCATCATCGCCACGCAGGATGTCGCTGAAGTGCGATCCCGTCAGACCTTCCACCTGACGGAACCGAGCCACGGTTGCGGCCAACTCCGGCAGTGGCGCCCCGAGAACGATGTCGGCGAGGCCCAGGTCGACGCTCACGCCGAACGAGTCGTCCTTGAAACCGGCCCAGTCGTAACCGGAACCACCCAGGTAGCGGTCGCCCGCGCCGCCGTTGCCGAACATGATGTCGTCACCGCCTTCGGCCATGAATCTGTCGGGCGAGCCGGTGCCGATGAAGATGTCGTTGCCGCGTATCGGGTCGAGCCCGTTCGGGTCGAAATTGTCGCCGGGAGCGCCATCGGCGGTTCCTCTCTCGATCCAGTCATCGCCTTCGTTGCCCATCAGTTGTTCGTCGGCGACACTGCCCTGGATGAAGTCGTCACCCGCGCCGCCGAAGACCTCCGAGGAGTCCGTGCCGCTGACGATGAAGTCCTTGCCGAAGCCGCCGAGGCTCAGATTGAGGCCGTTGCCGCCGTGGATGACGTCGTTGCCGTCGCCACCGTGGATGGTATCGTCGCCGCCGATGTCGCTGATGATGTCGTCACCATCGCCCCCGATGATGAAGTCGTTGCCGTTGCCACCCTCGAGGCGATCATTGCCGCCGTCGCCATAGAGCGTGTCGTCGCCTTCGCTGGAGATGAGCGTTTCATTGCCGGCCGCACCACCGAGCACCACATGGTCTTCGCCGGTGTACTGCAGGTAGTTGGTATCGAGACCGACCGTGTTGGGGTTGTCCCGAATCACCAGCGGAACCAGGGCGCTGCCGCCGACAGGATCGGTATTACCGGGCAGGTCGTCGAGGGTGCCTACTATGCCGTCTGGACCTGCAATCACGCTCTCGTTGAACTGCTTGGTCGGGTCGACCTCAAGGGTAAAGGCTGGAGTCAAGAACATGACGGCTGGGAGGTGGGTCGCATCGGTGTTGGCCATCACCAGTCTCGCGAACGAGTTGTTCTCCAACTCCGTGACGAAGTTCTGCCCCGCGTTGCGATCCAGGTAGTAGAAGCGGTCGGCGTTCTGCAGCTTCTCCATCTGGTTCTCGAACACGAAGTTGAAGGTCGAGCCGAGCATGCCGCCAAACGGCACTTTTTCCTCGGCGAGGCCGCCGATCCAGAGGTCGATGTTGTCCAGACCGGTGATGGTGACGCCGGTCGGGCCACTCGCCCAGGCGCCGGTGCTATTGAGGAAGTCCAGCCGGTCCGCCGGCTCGCCGGCGCCGCCCAACACCAGGAGAGAGGCCGCGGCGCGCTTCCCGTCGAGCGTGGTGGCGCTGGTAATGGAGGCGTGCGTGCCATAGGCGGCGATGAAGTTGATCAGCGATTCCGGGTGCTTCAGGTGTTGCACCAGATCGGACCAGCTGATGTAGGGCTTCAGGTTGCTGTCGCCGGTCGCGGTGTAGAACTCACGACGTGCCTCGTTCAGGGTCGGAAGCCCGGTATCACGGCCGCGCGCGATATTGAGGGCGGGCAGGTCGAGCGGCAGGCCCAGCAAGTTGTTGCGCACCGCTTCGGTGACGAACTCGTCGATCTCGTTGCCGACCTGGCGCGTCACGCCGCGGACAATGGCACCGGCCGCCTGCGCAGGCGTCGGGCCGCTGGCGGCAAACGCCAGCGGATTGAGGAAGGCCTGAATCAGACCGATATCGCTCGAGACGAAGTTGGGGTCCAGCCGGTCGATGGTCTCGGTCAGCATCGAGTGGCCGAGGCGGTAGACCGCGTGCGCGAACTCGGCGACGATCGCCGGGTCGATCTCGGTTTGATAGTTCTGGTGTTCAGGAATGAAGGGATCGATGTTCGGCTGAATGGTACGCGCGAACTCTTCGAACACCAGGTGCTGGTACTGCATCTCGGTACCGAATTTCGCCGCCTGGAACAGGCGCTCTCCGTTCCAGTGCAGGGCAGCGATCTCAGCCGCGGTTGTTGGCAACACCGACAATTGGGCATCGGGCATCAGCCACTGGTTCAGGAAGTTGACATCGTTGGAGGCGATGGCCACATCCTTGGTGTGCTGGACCAGACGGTTGTGCTCCGAGTGGAAGATGGAGTGGACGGTGGTCAGGCCAATGTTCTCGTTGACCCGACCGTCGCCGGCGATGTAGTGCGCGTCGAGCAGTTCGTTGTCGTAGAAGCCTGCGGCCACCGGGCCGCCGGCAACGAGGTCGGCATCAGCCGTCAGTGGCGCGCCGGTCTGGCTGTCCACCGGAACGGCGGTGTGGGCGATATCGATGAGGAACTGGTGGCCGGTGCGCACGGCATTGACCAGACTGATCGGCGCAGCAGGATCTCCCTCGACGAGCACATCATCGGCGGTATCGGGAATACCATCCGGGCCCGTCATCATGACCATCGGGAAGCCGTTCGGGCCCTTGATGAAATTGCCGTAGGCATCGGTGGCGAGCAGCGGCACGTTGTCGAAGTCGGCATCGGTGAGGTTGATCCCGAGCAGGTCATGAGCTTGCGCCTTGACCACTTTCCAGGTGGCCATCCCACCGATTTCGACGTCGTCGGCCGTGCCGAACACGCCATCGGCGCCCAGGTCACGATTGGTGATCAGGTTGCCGGTCGCCACTGGCGCGCCGGCGGCGTTGAACTCGTAAGCGCGCAGGAACACCTGGTGCGAGGGATGCGAGGTATAGGTCTGGTTCTGGTCGACGAACGGCGTGGTGGTGTTTGAAGCCTCGTGGATGTCGTCGGCGGTGCCGAGGATGCCATCGGGCCCGGGCTGGTTGGTGGCCCGCGTCAACACCATGAAGTTGGTCGGGCTGCCCGGAACGAACAGCGGATCGTCCGGCTGCAGCGGAATGAACACCGTGCCGCTGCCGCCCTTGGTCACCAGGTCGAGGCCGTGGTCGAAGAACTGACCGAAGAAGGTCATCCAGGTATTGAACGGTGCGGACAGACCTGCGTCCGGCGCCACGTTAGGCATGAAAAAGGTCTGGAACGTCGTGCCGTCGGTACGGGTTCCGGTAATCACCTGCGCACCGTCCTTCAAGACATCGTCAACCGTGCCGAGGATGCCATCCAGACCGGGATCGAACGTGGCCGCGACCGCCGCCGCGTTGGTGGCGGTGTTGTCGGCGACCAAATTGCTGATGGTGCGCGGCTGCGAGTCGTTCACCAGGCCGCTGGTCTGGGCGTAAGTGGTGCCCGCCTCCGCCGTATCGAACTGCGCCGGAACCAGTCGCGGGAAGATTGTGTCGGCTGCACCGAACTCGTTCTGAGCCGTCACCAGGTTATTGAACGACCCGTCGACCGTGCGCAGGCCCATACCCACCCGTGCATTTGGCAGCATGCTGAGGAGATCCTCACCGGCCGCATTCCTTTCCGCGATCAGAATCTGATCGAGAATGAACTGCAGATCGGCCCGGATATAGTGCACACCGGTGCTGGCGACCGGAGTCTCGACCGGCAGCGGGGCTGCCGGTGGGGGAGCAACGCCGGCTACGACCGCTGCGGTTGGAGCAGAGAATGCCGTCTCGAGCACGCCATTTTCATCCTTATAGACGGCCCTGACGCGCAACTCCAGCCCGGCGAGATCCGGGGTCACCGTGAAGGTCGTCCCGGACATACGCTGCGAGGCTGCTCCGCCGTCGACAAGACGGATAATGTCTTGAAAGACGCCCGAGCCCGGAATCGCTTCGAACTGCCAGAAGAAGGCGATCGGTCCGGCGATCGCACCGCCGGTAGCGACGTTGTCCGCATCAGTCACGTCGGCAGCCGATACCCTCAGCAGTTGACCCGTGGTCGGCGTAGCGTCCGGGGTGTTGCTGGCAGCATCGAGTATGGTCAGCAGGCCCAGCGGGTCGTTGTTGAGCCCGACCCCGCCTGGCAGGGTGAGCGACTGGTCGTTGAACTGCAGCCGCTCGACATTGGTGAGTCGGTCAGTGCCGTCGCGACCGACGACGCTGTCGGCCACGGTGGTCACACCGCCCACAGTGGTGACGGTATAGTCGAGCCGGTTGCCCGTGAACAGGGCCGTGTCAAAGGCGGGGGCAGCCGTCAGGACCTCGCGGACGATGACGAGCTGACCGGGGTTGAAGGTACCATCGAGCATGAACGGGATCATGGGCTTCATGCTGTCGAAGGTGGCGATCTCCGGCCCGGTTCCGTCAAGGTTCTGGCGCACGCTGATGCGCACATTCAGCCACATGTCGCCGTCAATCAGGTCGTCACCGCCGCGGCCTTCGATGATGTCGCTGCCACCACCGCCGAGGAGGATGTTGCCCGCGCCGAACTGATCGTCTACCGTGCCCAGGATACCGTCCGGGCCGGCTGCAGCCGCACCAAGAAACGCCCGCAGACCGGCGACGAGGTCAATATTGGTGAGCACGCTGCCTTGGACACCGGCAGCGGCGATCGTGAGCGCGTCGGCATCATCGCCGGTCAGCATGTCGCTGAACACCGACCCCGACAGACCTTCCACCTGGGCGAAATTGGTATGCACGCCTGCAACAGAAGGCGACAGGGCCGATTGTTCGAAGACGATGCGGTTCATGTCCACAGTCACGCCGAAACGATCATCCTTGTAGGTGGCCCAGTCGAAACCGGACATGCCCAACATCTTGTCCGGGCCCTCACTGCCGATGAAGATGTCATCGCCGCCTTCACCGATCATTTCATCGAAGCCGCCGTCACCGCTGAAGACGTCGTTGCCGCCGACCACCTCTGCCAGCAAAGCCAGTGGCAGGTTACCGGCGAAATTGTCGCCGGGGGAGCCGTCCTGGTTCCCGACCTCGATCCAGTCGTCGCCATCGCCGCCCGTCATTGGCAAGTTCACCCGGCTGCCGAGCATGAAGTCATTGCCGGCGCCAGCGAAGACCTCCGAAAAGTCCTCGCCGGTGACGACGAAGTCGTTGCCGTCACCGGCGAGGATCAGGTTCAAGCCCTTACCACCGTGAATGACGTCGTTGCCGGACCCTCCGTGGATGACGTCGTCGCCGCCCGCGTCGGTGATGATGTCGTCGCCATCGCCACCCTCGATCTCGTCGTTGCCATAGCCGCCTTCGAGGCGATCATTGCCGGCGTCGCCCCAGAGCGTGTCGTCGCCGTCGCCAGCGACGAGAATGTCATTGCCGGCCGTGCCACCGAGCACCACATGGTCTTCGCCGGTGTACTGCAGGTAGTTGGTATCGGGCCCGACCGTGTTGGGGTTGTCGCGGATGACCAGCGGCGTGATCAAGACGCCGTTGATGATGGTGCCGCCAGTGGGATCGGCATTGCCGGGCAGGTCGTCGACGGTGCCCACAATGCCGTCCGGACCGGCAATCACGCTCCGGTTGAACTGCCTGGTCGGGTCGACCTCAAGGGTAAAGGTCGGGGTCGAGAAGATGAGCGCCGGGAGATGGGTCGCGTCGGTGTTGAGCATCACCATTTTGGCGAACGAGTTGTTCTCGAGCTCGCTCAGGAAGTTGAGTCCCTGGGTGCGGTGCAGGTAGTAGAGCCGGTCGCCGTTCTGCAGCTTCTCAAGCTGCTCCTCGAAGACGAAGTTGAAGGACGAGCCGAGCATGCCGCCGAACGGCATTTTTTCCTCGGCCAGGCCACCGACCCAGAAGTCGATGTCATCAACGCCGGAGATGGTAACGTCGTCTGCGGTGTTCGGAATACCGTCCGCCCCGGCGTTGTTCGCCCAGACACCGGTGCTGTGGAGGAAGTCCAGGCGATCCACCGGCTCACCGACGCCGCCCAACACCAGGAGAGAGGCCGCTACGCGTTTCGCGTCGAGCGTGGTGGCGCTGGTAATGGAGGCGTGCGTGCCGTAGGCGGCGATGAAGTTGATCAGCGATTCCGGGTGCTTCAGGTGTTGCACCAAATCGGCCCAGCTGGTGTAGGGCTTCAGCTGGTTGTCGCCGGTGCCGGCGTAGAATTCACGGCGCGCCTCGTTCAAGGACGGGATGCCGGTATCGCGGCCGCGCGCGATGTTGAGGGCGGGCAGGTCGAGCGGCAGGCCCAGCAAGTTGTTGCGCACCGCTTCGGTGACGAACTCATCGATCTCGTTGCCGACCTGGCGCGTCAAGCCGCGGACGATGGCGCCGGCCGCCTGCGCAGGCGTCAGGCCGCTGGTCGCAAACGCCAGCGGGTTGAGGAAGGCCTGAATCAGGCCGATCTCGCTGGAGGCGAAGTTGGGATCCAGCCGGTCGATGGTCTCGGTCAGCATCGAGTGGCCGAGGCGAAAGACCGTGTGCGCGAACTCGGCGACGATCGCCGGATTGATCGTGTCATCGAAGTCCAGGAAGGCGTCGACTTGCGGTTGAACGGTACGCGCGAACTCTTCGAACACCAGATGCTGATACTGCATCTCGGTGCCGAATTTCGCCGCCTGGAACAGGCGCTCGCCGTTCCAGTTCAAGGTCGTCAGATCAGCAGGAACAGCCGTGACGGGCGTCAACAGCCACTGGTTCAGGAACGTCAGGTCGCCGGCGGCCGTTGAGGCGAGGACCGTGTCCTTGGTCTGCTGGACCAGCCGGTTGTGCTCCGAGTGGAAGATGGAGTGGACGGTGGTCAGGCCGATGTTCTCGTTGACCCGGCCATCGCCGGCGATGTAGTGCGCGTCGAGCAGCTCGTTGTCGTAGAAGCCAGCGGCCACCGGGCCGCCGGCAACGAGGTCGGCATCGGCCGTCAGTGGCGCACCGGTCTGGCTGTCCACCGGAACGGCGGTGTGGGCGATATCGATGAGGAACTGGTGGCCGGTGCGCACGGCATTGACCAGGCTGATCGGCGCAGCAGGATTACCCTCGACGAGAATATCATCGGCGGTATCGGCAATACCATCCGCGCCCCTCATCATGACCACCGGGAAGCCGTTCGGGCCCCTGAGGAAATTGCCGTAGGCATCGGTGGCGAGCAGCGGCACGTTGTCGAAGTCGGCATCGGTAAGATTAATGCCAAGCAGGTCGCGCGCCTGCGCTTTTACCACTTTCCAGGTGGCCATCCCGCCGATTGCGACGTCGTCGGCCGTGCCGAACAGGCCATCGGCGCCCAGGTCACGATTGGTGATCAGTTCGCCGGTCGCCATCGGCTTGCCGGCGGCATCGAGTTCATAGGCGCGCAGGAATACCTGGTGCGAAGGATGCGAGCTGTAGGTCTGGTTCTGGTCGACGAACGGCGTGGTGGTGTTTGAGGCATCGTGGATGTCATCGGCGGTGCCAAGGATGCCATCGGGCCCGGGCAGGTTGGTGGCCCGTGTCAACACCATGAAGTTGGTCGGGCTACCCGGAACGAACAACGGATCGTCCGGCTGCAGCGGGATGAACACCGTGCCGCTGCCGCCCTTGGTCACCAGGTCGAGACCGTGGTCGAAGAACTGACCGAAGAAGGTCATCCACGAGTTGAACGGCGCGGACAGGCCCGCGTCCGGCGCCACGTTAGGCATGAAAAAGGTCTGGAACGTCGTGCCGTCGGTACGGGTTCCAGTAACCACCTGCGCACCGGCCTTCAAGACATCGTCAACCGTGCCGAGGATGCCATCCAGACCGGGATCGAACGTGGCCGCGACCGCCGCCGGGTTAGTGGCGGTATCGTTGACGATCAGGTTGCTGATGGTGCGCGGCTGCGAGTCGATCACCAGGCCGCTGGTCTGGGTGTAAGAGGTGCCCGCCTCAGCCGGGCTGAAGACTGGAGTGGTCAAGCGCGGAAAAAAGTTGTCGGCTGCGCCGAACTCGCTCTGATGCAGACCCAGGTTGTTAAACGTCCCGTCGACCGTACGCAGACCGAAAGCAAATTCCGGGCTTGGTATCAGGTCGACAAGCAACTGACCGGCCGAGTTTGCCTCCGCGATGAAAATCTGCTGGAGAATGAACTCAAGATCGGATTGATTAAAGTTGGCCATTTGGATTGCCCTCGATATGTCTGGGAAAAGGCACGGGACGAGAAAGTCCCGCCGCGCCAAGTCAAGTGCTGGCTTGCGCAGTTTGTTGGTTATGTTTTTTAGCGAGAGCTGGCGTTACCCGGGACCCGGGATACACGTCTGGAATTCGCGAATTGAGTTGCTCGCCGGGTGATCAGGCAGAGCGAATTCGACCCCTGGGCGGGCCATGGAATCTGGAAGTGAAGGCGAACGTCCTGGACAGTCCCTTTCCTCTGCAAAAGAACGAAATGAACGACATGATTCGGCTCCTCTCGGGAGAATCGCCGTGCCTTGCATTGCCAAAGCGATGGCAAGCTTCAGCGGGCGGACCCCCCGATAACTAAGACTAAAGTTCCATAGCAAATCCTTGTCAATATTACGTCGTTAAAACAGACGACCGGTGCTTAGCCTCTCAACTAGCTGTTTTTAAAAGACATATAGAAAGTTGAGTGCAGGTATAGAGCAAAATGTTATTTCGAACTGTTTCGCCGCCACCTACGCTGCTGCATAAGGGAGCAACGCAGCGATTTCGCAAGACTCGCCATCCATAGAGCGGCCGGCCTGCGCGTCCATAAGCTGTTTACGGAACTACATTTTCTGCTAGCTGTTGCGCCACAAGGGCGACCGGCTTTTCGATGTGGGAGGACCAACATGCCCAAGCAGTCGAGCATCCGTTCCGAACTGGCCGACGCGCTTTTTCGCCTGCGCCGCAGTTTTTACTCACTGGCAGCGTTCAGCGGCGTCATAAACGTCATGATGTTGACGCCAGCCGTTTATATGCTGCAGGTTTATGATCGAGCCCTGGTCAGTCGCAACGTCACGACGCTGGCGATGTTGACTGTGCTGGTGGTAGGTCTGTTCTTGCTGATGTCCACGCTGGAAATGGTCCGCACCCGCGTGCTGATCCGAGTCGGCAACTGCCTCGACATGGAGCTCAACCAGCGCATTTTCACCGCGGCATTCGAGCGCAACCTGAGCCGCGCCGGCGGTAATCCGGCCCAGGCGCTGCAAGATCTCGCGCAGGTTCGTCAGTTCGTCACCGGCAACTCTCTGTTCGCGTTCTTCGATGCTCCGTGGACACCGATCTACTTGCTGGTCGCCTATCTGATTCACCCGATACTCGGACTGCTCACCCTGATCGGCTCGCTGATTCTGATGGGCCTGGCCTACCTCACGGAAAAGGCGACGCAGAAGCCACTGGCCGAAGCCAATCAGGCTGCCCTGTCCTCCTCCCTGTACGCCAACAACAACCTGCGCAACGCCGAGGTCATAGAGGCCATGGGCATGCTGCCGTCGATCAGCAAGCGCTGGTTCCAAAGCCATTTGCGCATTCTGGAAATGCAGACGCTGGCCTCCGACCGCGCCGCCTTGATCAGCAGCACCGGGCGCTTCGTGCGGATCACCTTGCAGTCGCTGATCCTCGGTGCCGGCGCGCTGCTGGCGATCGAAGGCAAGATCACCCCGGGGATGATGATTGCCTGCTCGATTCTCACCGGCCGCGCACTGGGCCCGGTGGAACAGGTCATCGCATCATGGAAACAACTGCTCGGCTGCCGTTCGGCCTGGGGCCGACTCAACGAGATGCTGCACGACTATCCGCGCCGGCCACCGAGCATGTCGCTGCAGCGGCCGCAGGGCATGCTGGCGGTGGAGAATGTGTATGCCGGTGCCCCTGGTACCAACAACACGATTCTGCGCGGCGTGGGCTTCAGCCTTGTCCCCGGTGAAAGCCTTGGCATTATCGGTCCATCCGCCTCGGGCAAATCCACCCTCGCCCGCCTGCTGGTTGGCGTCTGGCCGGCACAGGCCGGCAAGGTGCGCCTGGATGGCGCGGACATATTCACCTGGAACAAGGGCGAACTTGGTCCTTGGCTCGGTTACCTGCCACAGGACGTAGAGCTGTTCGAGGGCAACATCGCCGACAACATTGCGCGCTTTGGCGAAGTGGACAGCGAAGCGGTCATCCGCGCCGCCAAGATCACTGGCGTGCACGAAATGATCCTGCGTTTTCCGCAGGGTTATGACACCCGTCTGGGCACCGATGGCAGCCCGCTTTCCGGCGGCCAGAAGCAGCGCATCGCCTTGGCCCGCGCGTTGTATGGCGAGCCTAATCTGATCGTGCTGGATGAGCCGAACGCCAACCTCGACGACGTCGGCGAAAAGGCCCTGGTCGATGCGCTGGCCGAACTCAAGGGCCGCGGCGCCACCGTCATCCTGATTTCCCACCGCCCCAACGTACTCTGCGCCGTCGACAAGGTGCTGATGCTGCGTGACGGCGGCGTGCAGATGCTCGGCACGCGCGATGAAGTATTCGCAGCGCTGCGCAAGGCCAGTGTGATGCCTGCCGGCGCGTCGACCCCTCTGGCCTCCGTCAAAGCGCGGGAGTGACCGATCATGCAAATGAGCCAACACACCGAGATAATCAAAGCCGATACCCGGAGCATGGTAGATCTGGACGTCGGCAGGCCCGCGCGATGGGGCGTGTGGCTGGTGCTCGCCGGCTTCGGCGGCTTCCTCCTGTGGTCCTGGCTGGCGCCGCTGGATGCCGGCGTGGTCGCGACAGGCACGGTCAAGGTCACCAACAATCGCAAAGCCGTGCAGCATCTGAGCGGCGGGACCGTGGAGGCCATTCTCGTTCGCGAAGGTGATCTGGTGACAAAAGGTCAGGAGGTAGTCCGCCTCGACTCGTTGCGTGCCGCTGCCGAAGAGGGTGCGGTCAGCGCCCAGTACATCGTCAGCAAGACCGTGGAAAACCGCCTGGAAGCGGAGCGTGACGGCCGCGCTGTGGTGAACTTCGACCCCGAGTTGCTCGCGCGCTTCAAGGGTGATCACCGCCTGGAGGCCGCCATGGACCTGCAACAGCGCCTGCTGGACACCCGGCGCGCAGGGCTCGCTGGCGAAATCAGCATCCTGCAGGAGAACCTGGCCGCGTCGGCGGTGCAGCTCAAGGGCCTGCAGCAGGTCTATAGCGCCCGCGCTTCGCAGATCAGCTTCCTCAACCAGGAACTGCAAGGCACCCGCGTGCTGACGGCCGAAGGCTATGTGCCGCGCAACCACCTGCTTGAGCTGGAGCGCAGCAATGCCGACCTCTCCGCCGGTCAGGCCGAGAACCTCAACAACATCGCCCGCGTGCGCAGCCAGACCACCGAAATCAAGCTGCGCATCCTGCAGCGCCAGCACGACTACCTGAAGGAAGTCGAATCGCAACTGACCGACACCGCCAAGGAAAACACCACCCTGGCCGACCGCTTGCGCTCGCTGGACTATGAAGTGACCCACACGGTGATTCGGTCGCCGATCGATGGCATGGTCCAGGGCCTGAGCATTGCCACCGTCGGCGGGGTCATTCAGCCCGGCTTCAAGATCATGGAAATCGTCCCGGTCAACGAACCGCTGCAGGTCGACGCGATGATTCCCGTGCAGGCCATCGACAAGATGGTCCCCGGCCTGCCCGTGGACATATCCTTCCCGGCCTTCAACCATGCCAAGACACCCAACATCCCTGGCCGCGTGAAGACCATCTCTGCCGACCGCCTGATGGACGAGGAAAGCAAGCAACCGTTCTATCTGGCCCAGGTGGAAGTCACGCCCGATGGCATGGGCCTGCTCGGCAGCAATCACATTCGCCCCGGCATGCCCGCCAGCGTCACCATCAAGACAGGCGAACGCAACATGATCAGCTATCTTCTTAAACCAATGCTCGATCGTGTGGACAGTTCATTCAAGGAACAATGAGATGGAACGTCATTGCCTGTTCTTCTGCCTGCTGGGGCTGGCCCTGCCGGCCAGCGCCATGGACCTCAAGCAAGCCTGGGATCTGTTGCAGTTCCAGGGCCCGATCTACAAGGCCTCCGTGCATGAAAAAGAGGCTGGCGAGGAAAACCGCGCCATTGGCAAGGCCGGCCTGCTACCGCAGATCAATGCCTCGGGCTACCACAACAAAGTCAATGGCTCCCAAAGCCAGAACAACGTCGACAGAGATCTCCATTACGACTCCAAGGGCGCCAACGTGCGCCTGCGCCAGCCGCTGTTCAACAAACAGAAGATGGCCGAGTACCGCCAGGGTCAGCAGCGTGCCGACTACAGCATCGCGGTGTTCGATGCCAAGACCCAGGACGCCGCGGTGCGCCTGGCCGAAAGCTATTTCGATGTGCTCCTGGCCAGCGAAACCATCGTCCTGGCCAAGTCCAAGCTGAATGCCTTCGAAGAACAGCTCGCCTCGGCGAAACGGCGCATGGAACTGGGGGCTGGCACCGTCACCGACATCGACGAGTCGACCGCTCGTCGCGACCTTGCCGATGCCGAACTGATCGAAGCACAAGACAACCTGATCAACGCGCGCGCCAAGCTCGAGGAATATATCGGTGAAACTCCCCAGTCAATGACCACCTTGCGCCCGAGCTTCGATACACCACCGCTGCTACCGAGCAACCTGCAGGACTGGTTGGTCAAAGCCCAGGCCGATAGCCCGCTGATCCATGCGCGCCGTTATAGCAGCGACCTCGCAGCAGAAGAAGTGAAGCGCGCCAGTGCCGGCCACTGGCCAACACTGGATTTCATTGCCGGCTACACCAAGGGTGAGAGCCAATCACTCTCCGAGTTGAATCAACGCAACCACTACGGCTCGATCGGGCTGGAAGTCAATATCCCGCTGTACAGCGGTGGCGGCGTCAGCGCGCTGACACGCCAGGCCAGTGCCAATAGCGATAAGGCCATGGATGAACTCGACGCCGCGCGACAGGAAGTCATCACCGAAACCACCCGTGAGTATCAAGGCATCCTGAGCGGCGCCAAACGCATTCGCGCGCTGGAGAAGGCAGTGGAATCCAACGAGCGCTCGCTGGCATCGGCACGCAAGGGCTTCAAAGAGGGTGGCACCAGCACCAACTCGGACGTTCTCAATGCCGAAGAGCTGCTCTTCGTTGCGCGCCACGATCTGTTCGACGCCAAGTTGCGCTATTTGATGTCGCGCCTGCGCCTGGCCTCATCGGTGGGCAGCCTGGGCGACGACGATATCAACCAGATCAACGACTACCTCGGCCCGGAACTGCTGGTCACCAAATAATGCTCACCTATCAGCCGGTCGAGCTAAATGATGGCTGACCGGCGTTCCCCTTCCATACCCCCCACCCGGTCAACTCACCTCTCGTTTAACCCATTCATTGACTGCTCTATCCCGGCGCAGACAGGCAGCCGCCAGCGAAAAAACCGTCAACGTTGAAACGCACCCACTAAGTCCTTGATTCCCTTTATGCTCGATCCAGTTCCAAATCAAAAGCCACGCCCGGCTCCAGACTGTAAACTGTGTCCCCATGCGCAAACTCTTGTACCTGACATTCTCCATGGCGTTGCTCGCCGCCCTCACGACCTATGCGATGTGGGCCGCGGACCGGCCGGTGGGTCATTACCTTTCGGACCTGCGGATCAACCTGGCAGTCGACCAGGGTACGCCTGCGGACCGTGGCAATCTGCTGGGCATCCAGCCCGAGCTGTTTCCTACCGATTATCAAAGTCCCGAGCGTCTGCACCGCAAGCTCGCGGCCTATCTGCAGGCAGCCCGGGACCAGGGCTTGCTGAACGGCAAGACCGTCGTCGTGTTGCCTGAACACATCGGTACCTGGCTGATGGTCAGCGGCGAGAAGGATGAGTTGTATCAGGCCAGCACTCTCAAGGAGGCCATGAACTGGCTGGCGGTGAGCAATCCCCTGAAGTTCGCCAAGGCGTTGATCAGCGCCGAGGGTGGCAACCGCCTGGACGATGCCCACCTGCGCATGAAAGCCAAGGCGATGGCCAGGGACTACCAGGCATTGTTCGGAGGTCTGGCCAGGGAATTCCACGTAACGCTGGTGGCGGGCTCCATCGTGTTGCCCGAACCGGGCATCATCGACGGCACCCTGAAAATCGGCCGCGGCGCGCTATACAACAGCAGCGTGGTGTTCAACAGCGAAGGCGTGCCGATCGGCCAGCCCCAGCGCCAGATGCACCCTTTCTTCGCAGAACAGAACGGGATCAAGGCGAACGGCGACCACTCGCTCAACGTCGTTGATACCCCCGCAGGAAGGCTGGGCGTATTGATCGGCCACGACAGCTGGTACCCGGAAAACTACCTCAAGCTCAACGACCAAAGCGTACAGCTGGTTGCAGTGCCGGCCTTTGTCGCCGGCCGAGGCACCTGGGATCAACCGTGGCACGGCTACAGGGGATCGCCGGAACCGGCGTCGGTCAACTTGAAGCCTGGAGAAGTCAGTGAAGGCCAGGCCTGGCAGCGCCTGACCCTCACGACCCGGATACCGGCCAGTCAGGCTGTCGCTGGCATAAGTGTGTTCCTGCGAGGCCAGTTCTGGGATCAGGGCAGCGCCGGACATAGTTTCCTCAGCAGCAACGGCCAGCACTTTGCCGACGGCAACGCCCAGGGCGCGCGTTTGCTGAACCTCTGGTTGTAAGCCATGAAACCGCAGCCAATGCGCCTCGGCGATCTGTCGGTGGGATTTGTTCATAGCCTGGCCGATGCTGTGCGCAGTCACGGTATCGATCCGCAGCCACTGCTCGACCAATACGGCCTCGATGCCGCGCGCCTGAGCGAAGCCGGTGCACGGCTGTCGATTCCGCGCTACATGCGCCTGGGCCACGGTGCCATTCAACTGACCGACGACCCGGCCCTTGGCTTGCGCATGGGCCAGCTCAGTCGCCTGAGCCAGGCCGGCCTCGCTGGCGTCACTGCGGCCCAGGCGCCGACCGTACGTGAAGCTGCGCGCTGCCTGACCCGGTTCGAAGCCTTGTATGGTTCGAATTACCGGGGTCAATCCAGCTTTCACGAAGACGCCCAGGGCGCCTGGCTGCGCTTCTATTCGATCAGCCCCTATAACGCCTACAACCGCTTCGTGGTGGACTCGATAATCGCCGGCTGGTTGCAGCAATTATCCAGTGTCAGCCCTTCCCCGCTGTGCGCCGAACGTATCGAGATCGAATTCGAGGAGCCCGGCTACCGCGCGGCCTATGACGTTTTGGGTGACTGTCCGATTGTGTTTGGCAGCGAACACAATCAACTGCGCCTGAGCCTTTCCAGCCTCGCCCAGCGCAACCCGGAGCATTGCCCGAGCACCTGGCGGCATTTGCTGCAACTGTGTGAGCGGGAACTGGAACAACTGACACGCACCCGCAGCCTGCGTGAACGCATCATCGCGCTGCTGGGACCCTTGCTCAATGGCGGCCGGGAGCCCGACCTGCTAGAGGTGGCGACACGCCTGAAGCTGCCCCCCTGGACCTTGCGCCGCAAGCTCGCCGATGAAGGCACACAATTTCGTGCGATTCTCAACGACACCCGCCGCGACCTGGCCATGACTTACATACGCGACACCGAACTGGCGTTCGGAGAGATCGCCTACCTGCTGGGCTTCGCCTCAGCCGAAGCGTTTCAACGCGCTTTCAAACGCTGGAACGGGCAGACACCCGGCGAATTTCGCCGCAGCCATCGCCAATCCGCCTGATGCCTACAACTCGGTAGCGTCTTCCGCCGGCTCCAGTGGGTCCAGTTCGAAAGCCTGGTACTCGAGCAGCTCTTCCTGATAATCGTCCATTTTTGAATCCCCCAACCCGTAGTGAAAAACGCCTGAATAAATGACCCATTCCTTGAGCATAAAGTGCCCGCGTGAAGGAAAAATGACGCAGACACGACACTCTGTCGCTACTGAATAAAACGTAGCAGCTGGTCAGGAATTTATCACTGGTTTTTTTCACGGGAGACCGCAGAACAGCGGTCTTGCTTGATGCGGGTCAATCTTCTGGCTGGTCACAGGGTCGGGGCATTTGATCCGACCCTGTGGTGTCACCCTCACTGGCCGGAGACAGGCATCGCCGGAATGGGTTCGCTCGGTGGCGGCAAGCCACTCGGGTTCGACGGTGGCGTGACGATTTCCGGGGACGGTGCCGGCACTACACTCTCGGTCGGCGTGATCGGCGGCGCCTCAGGAGGCGGGGTAACCGGCTCGGAGGCCGCAGGCTCCGCAGCAGGTGCCGGTGCAGGTGCCAGCGGTGCCGGCGCTGCCTTGGCTTCAGGCATGCCCAGATCGGTTTTCGGCTTTTCGGTGATGTGCGCAGCCTTTTTCGCTTCTGGCGGCAGGAACAGCTCGACCAGTGCAAAGAAACGCTCGTAGAACTTGGCAGACGATACGGTTTCGCTGGCAACCTTGACCATCGAGTCATCGGAGGAGCCGATGGGCATCGACACCGAGCCCAGCACACCCACACCGAGACTGGCGGAGTTGTTGGTCTTCTTCAGTGCATAACGATCCTGCAGGGCGTTGGCGAATACGGTCGCGTGGTGCCCTTCGCTGCCGTCATCGGTACAGACCACACTGAAGCTGATCTCCATGTGGTTCTCGCCGGTCTGCTGGAAGCTCTTGTGACCGCTGACCAGCTTCGAATCGTTGCTGGTGATGATGTAACCCTGGCTGAGCAAGGCACGACGGGCGGCTTCACAGCTCTGGGTATCGGTCACCGGATAGTTGCGGGAAAAGGTTCCGGAGTCGTCGAAGTTCTCATGCTCGTAGATGGCGGCCTTGTTCGATGAACAACCGGCCGCAGCGGCAAGCATGGCTGCCAGCCCGACAACCCGCATGGGAAGTGATTTAAACATTGAACATCCTGAGAAAAACGGTTCGGGGCATATTGTGCAACAGATCGATGCTTAGCGGAGCATCGATCGTGTCTTAAAACGATTACAGGCTGATTGACCCCGGTTTTACGGAAAAGTCACCACGGCAAATGACGTACGGCCAAATAAAAAGACCCCGGCCTTTCGGCCGGGGTCTCCTGTGCAGCGCTAAACCTGGTCAGGCATCAGTAACGCTTGATGTCCGCCTGGCTTTCCAGCTGCTTGCGATAAGCCGCAAAGTCTTGCTGGCCGATGCGGGAAGCGAGGTAGCGACGATACTGTGCTTTCTCTTCTTCGGTCGGCGCCGCTGCTTCGTTTACGCCATTGAGACGCAGGATCATCAGGCTACCATCCGCCAGCGTCACGCTGGTGAAGGTCGGCTTGTCCTTGGCCGCAGGCTTGGCCATGCGGAACAGCGCTTGCAGCACCGCAGGATCAACCCCTTCCTGAGCGCGGGTCGCCGCTTTGGTGACTTTCCAGGCCTGACCATCGATCGCCTGATCCAGCGGGGTCTTGCCATCGCGCAGGCTGGTAATCAGGGCTTCAGCCCTGGTCTTGGCATCGGCGCTGGCGTGCTCCTTGGCCAATTGCACACGGATCGCGGCAGAAACGCTTTCCAGTGGCAATTGCGAAGGTTTCAGGTGCTCCTTGGCACGCAACACGACCACGGTCTCCGGATCGAGCTCAATGGCGGCGCTGTTCGCCCCCTCATCCAGGACTTCCGGGCTGAACGCAGCAGTGATCACGGCACGGTTGGCCGCAATACCCTCACCGCCTTCACGACCGAATGGCTTGGACGTCTGCACGGTCAGTTTCAGGTCCTGCGCTGGCTGAGCCAGATCGGACGCCTCGAACGAGGCGTCTTCCAGTTGCTTGCTCGCTTCGACGAAACGCTGCTCGACCTGCTGGGTCTTCAGAGCATGGGTCAGCTTGTCTTTCAGGCTGGCGAACGTTGGCACTTCTGGAGCTTCCACGCCCAACAGCTTGATCAGGTGGAAACCGAAGTCGGTGCGAACCGGACCAGAGACCTGGTCCTGAGCCAACGAATACAGGGCTTTTTCGAACGCCGGGTCGTAGACGCCAGGACCGGCATAACCCAGGTCACCGCCGTTGTTCGCCGACCCCGGATCCTGGGAGAACTCCTTGGCCAGCGCCTCGAACTTCTCACCCTTGGCCAGACGGGCCTGGATCTCTTCGATCTTCGCCTTGGCTTGCGCCTCGGTGGTCTTGTCGTTCACTTCAATCAGAATGTGCGCAGCCCGACGTTGCTCGGACAGGTTCGCGATTTCTTTCTGATAGGCCGCTTGCAGGTCTTGGTCGTTGACGCTGACTTGATCGAAGAAGGAAGCTTTCTTCAGCTCGAGGTAATCGATGACCACCTGATCCGGCGTCATGAATTCCTTGGCGTGTTCGTCGTAATAGGCCTTGACCTCATCGTCGGTCAGCTTCACAGCCGCCGGGTCGGCCTTGATGTTCAGGGATGCGAAATCGCGTGTCTGTTTTTCCAGACGGGCAAACGCCAGTACCTGTGCATCGGTCACGAAACCGCTACCGGCCAGACCGGCACGCAGCTGACCAATCAGCATTTCCTGGGCCAGCATCTGGCGGAATTGCATGCGGCTATAGCCGAGCTGGCGAATCACCTGGTCGAAACGCTCGGAGCTGAATTTGCCATCCACCTGAAACTCTGGCGTTTGCAGGATGACCTGATCAAGCGCCGCTTCGGAGAAAGCGAATTTCGAGTTTTCTGCGCCTTGCAGCAGCAGTTTGCGGTCGATCAGGCCCTTGAGCGCCGATTCGCGCAACATTTTTTCATCCAGCAAGGATGCATCGAAATCCTTGCCCAGCTGTTGCATGAGCTGGCGGCGTTGCATATCGACCGCCTGGCTCAGCTCGTTCTGGCTGATTTCATCGCCATTGACCTTGGCCGCATCATTACTGTGCGACGTGGCCTTGAAAATGGCGTCGAAACCGGTCAAGGCCATCAGAACAACGATGACCCCGATAATAGTCTTGGCAATCCAGCCTTGTGAATTGTCCCTGATATTCTGCAGCATGCGTCCCCCAGAAACGGTTGAACTTCAAAATTAGGCAACCGTGGAGCGTGGGTAGAGTCCGGATAGAAGAAAGGCGCATCCGAGGATGCGCCTTCTCGTAACTGGCGGAGCGGATCGAGGGCTCGAACTGGCGACCCTCGGTGTCTTGAACCGGCGACCTGCAGTCAGGACTACCGCTCCGCTGCCAAGTCAGGCATGACCCCGACCCGGATGGGTAAAAACCTGAATCGAACTTAGTTGACAGCTTCTTTCAGTGCTTTACCGGCTTTGAAACCTGGTTTTTTGGCTGCCGCGATTTCCAGCGTCTTACCGGTCTGTGGGTTACGACCAATGCGAGCTGGACGATCAGTTACGGAGAAAGTGCCGAAACCAACCAGAACAACAGAGTCGCCAGCCTTGAGAGCGCCAGTGACGGATTCGATTACAGCGTCCAGCGCACGGCCAGCAGCAGCTTTCGGGATATCAGCGGATGCAGCGATAGCATCAATCAGTTCCGACTTGTTCACTCTAAGTCCCCTTATATCTATTTGAGTATGATTCTAAGTTTTTTTGGTGAAAGCAAAAACGAGTGCTGAATGGCCTACAGACACTTAAGAGCCGCTTTATAACAAGGGCTCTAAAAAGCTGTCAAGAAAGCCCCCCAGGCAAATACGTACTAATGCGTGCTAATTCTTTCCTTAGAATCTGCGTCGCGTTTCTCATCCTTCGCGACTATCTCCGGAGCCACGTCCGGCAAGGGCTCCGGCGCGTATTGCAACGCAATTTGCAGGACCTCGTCAATCCATTTAACCGGTTTAATCTGTAGATCCTGCTTGATATTGTCCGGAATCTCTTTGAGATCGCGCACATTCTCTTCAGGAATGATCACCGTCTTGATTCCGCCACGATGGGCAGCCAGCAGTTTTTCTTTCAAGCCGCCAATGGCCAGCACCTGGCCACGCAACGTGATTTCGCCGGTCATGGCAACATCCGCGCGTACCGGAATGCCGGTCAATGCCGAAACCAGGGCCGTGCACATGCCCACACCGGCGCTAGGACCGTCTTTCGGGGTCGCCCCTTCTGGCATATGGATGTGCGTGTCGCGCTTCTCATGGAAGTCCAGGGGAATGCCCAGGCTCTTCGCCCGGCTGCGCACAACGGTCAAGGCCGCGGTGATCGACTCGACCATCACATCACCCAGGGAACCGGTCTTGATCAACTGGCCCTTGCCCGGCACGACAGCGGCTTCGATAGTCAGCAATTCGCCACCTACCTGAGTCCACGCCAGCCCGGTCACCTGACCGATCTGATCCTGCTGCTCGGCCAGGCCGTAGCGGAATTTGCGCACGCCCAGGAAGTGCTCCAGCATGTCTGCGGCAACCTTCACCGAGAAACGTTTTTCCAGCGCATGCTCCTTGACGGCCTTGCGGCAAACCTTGGCAATCTGGCGCTCAAGCCCACGCACACCGGCTTCACGGGTGTAGTAGCGGATGATGTCGCGGATCGCTTCTGCGTCAAACTCCAGCTCGCCTTTCTTCAAGCCGTTGGCAGTGATCTGCTTTGGCGAAAGATATTTGACGGCGATGTTGATCTTCTCGTCTTCGGTGTAGCCCGGCAGACGGATCACTTCCATCCGGTCCAGCAGCGCCGGCGGGATATTCATCGAGTTCGAGGTGCACAGGAACATCACATCGGACAGGTCGTAATCGACTTCCAGATAGTGATCGTTGAAGTTGTGGTTCTGCTCGGGGTCGAGCACTTCCAGCAACGCCGATGCCGGATCGCCACGCATGTCACTGCCCATTTTGTCGATTTCATCGAGCAGGAACAGTGGATTGCGAACACCCACTTTTGTCATCTTTTGAATCAATCTTCCTGGCATCGAACCGATGTAAGTACGGCGATGACCACGAATTTCCGCCTCATCACGCACGCCACCGAGGGCCATGCGCACGAATTTGCGGTTGGTGGCGTGAGCGATCGACTCCGCCAGGGACGTTTTACCCACCCCGGGAGGACCGACCAGGCACAACACCGGACCACGAATTTTCTTCACGCGTTTTTGCACGGCGAGATATTCGAGGATGCGCTCTTTGACTTCTTCCAGGCCATAGTGGTCGGCATCCAGAATGTCTTCTGCACGCGCCAGATCCAGGCGCACTTTGCTCTGGGCCTTCCACGGCACCTGAACCAGCCAGTCGATGTACGAACGCACTACAGTCGCTTCCGCGGACATTGGCGACATTTGCTTGAGCTTGTTCAGTTCGGCCGTGGCCTTGGCCAGCGCGTCTTTTGGCAGGCCGGCGGCATCGATACGCTTTTTCAGCTCTTCGACTTCGTTGTGACCTTCATCGCTGTCGCCGAGCTCTTTCTGAATGGCCTTCATCTGCTCATTCAGGTAGTACTCGCGCTGACTGCGCTCCATTTGCTTTTTGACGCGACCACGAATGCGCTTTTCGACTTGCAGCAGATCGATCTCGGCATCCAGCAATGCCAGAACGTGCTCGACCCGGGCCGACAAATCGATGATTTCGAGGATTTCCTGCTTCTGTTCGATCTTCAGGGCCATGTGCGCGGCCATGGTATCCACCAGGCGGCCTGGCTCATCGATGCTGTTGAGCGATGACAGGACTTCGGCCGGGACTTTCTTGCCCAACTGCACATATTGCTCGAACTGGGATAGCAGACTGCGTACGAATACTTCCGACTCACGCTCTGGCGCGTTGACTTCGTCGATCAGGGAGACTTCGGCACGGCAGTGGCCGTCCACTTCGCTGAAGCGCTCAATGGCGCCCCGCTGCTCACCCTCGACCAGAACCTTGACCGTACCGTCAGGCAACTTCAGCAGCTGCAGAACGGTGGCAATTGTACCTACGCGATACAGGGCATCTTCACCGGGATCGTCGTCAGCCGGGTTTCTCTGGGCCAGCAGAAGAATCTGCTTGTCACCCGTCATCGCAGCCTCGAGGGCTTCGATGGATTTCTCGCGCCCCACGAACAGCGGGATAACCATGTGCGGATAAACCACGACATCACGCAATGGCAGGAGAGGCAATTCGATGGTCGTCTTCATGATTTCGCCTCTACGGCGGCCGTAAGGCCGTAAACAGATGGAAGTAAGCTTGAAACCAAGATGGGGGCTGCCTTGGAAAAAAACAAGCGGATAAAAGAACCACTTGAACGATTGCAGCTTACGAAAGCTGCCGCGATGGCCGGATACGCCTTCAAAGACCGCCTTCGCTGCGGTGCGGCGATCCGACAAGCCAGCTCCTGCAGGAATAGCAAAGGGGCCCGAAGGCCCCTTCTTTATTCAAGCTGCGTGACGCTTAAGCGTCCGGCGCGGCCTTGGCGGTCGGCTCACTGTTTTCGTAGATATACAGTGGCTTGGACTTGCCTTCTATCACGCTTTCATCGATCACTACTTTACTCACCTCCGATTGCGAGGGGATTTCATACATAGTGTCGAGCAATACACCTTCGAGAATCGAACGCAGGCCACGGGCACCGGTTTTACGCTCCAGGGCACGCTTGGCGACCGATTTCAGTGCGTCGGAACGGAATTCCAGATCAACGCCTTCCATCTCGAACAACTTGGCATACTGCTTGGTCAGAGCATTTTTCGGCTCGGTGAGGATCTGCATCAATGCAGCCTCGTCAAGCTCGTCCAGCGTGGCAAGTACCGGCAGACGACCGACGAATTCCGGGATCAGACCGAACTTGACCAGATCGTCAGGCTCGACTTCACGCAGGGACTCACCGACTTTCTTGCCTTCTTCCTTGCTGCGCACTTCTGCATTGAAGCCGATGCCGCCCTTGGTGGAACGGTTTTGAATAACCTTTTCCAGACCAGAGAACGCACCACCGCAGATGAACAGAATGTTACGGGTGTCGACCTGAAGGAATTCCTGCTGCGGATGCTTGCGACCACCTTGAGGCGGAACGGAAGCGACCGTGCCTTCGATCAACTTGAGCAGGGCCTGCTGCACGCCTTCACCGGATACGTCCCGGGTGATCGACGGGTTGTCAGACTTGCGCGAAATCTTGTCGATTTCATCGATGTAGACAATGCCCATCTGGGCTTTTTCCACGTCGTAATCGCATTTCTGCAGCAGCTTCTGAATGATGTTCTCGACATCTTCACCCACGTAACCCGCCTCGGTGAGGGTGGTTGCATCAGCGATGGTGAACGGAACGTTCAGCAAGCGGGCCAGTGTTTCGGCAAGCAGGGTTTTACCCGAGCCTGTCGGGCCGATCAGCAGGATGTTGCTCTTGCCGAGTTCGACGTCGTCATTCTTTTTGTCACGCTGATTCAGGCGCTTGTAGTGGTTGTACACCGCTACGGCCAGAACCTTTTTCGCACGCTCCTGACCAATCACATACTGATCAAGGATGCCGCTGATTTCTTTAGGCGAAGGCAATTTATGCGCACTGCTTTCGGCCTGTGCCTCCTGCACCTCCTCGCGGATGATGTCATTGCACAGGTCGACGCACTCGTCGCAGATAAAGACCGAGGGGCCGGCAATCAATTTGCGTACTTCATGCTGGCTTTTGCCACAGAAGGAGCAATAGAGCAGCTTGCCGTTGTCCTCGCCGTTGCGGGTGTCAGTCATTCGTTCGATCCAAATCCGATAGGCTTGCAACACAAGATGAAGGCTATTGCGGGCTTTTTCAAGCCCGCTGGTGATCGGACCTGCCGACCAACCCTATTTTGAGCTGCTTATTTCAGGCAGGGCGCTGGGTGATCACTTCATCGATCAACCCATACTCACGCGCGGCTTCTGCACTCATGAAATTGTCGCGGTTGGTATCGCGCTCGATTTCTTCAAGCGTGCGCCCACTATGCAGGGCCATCAGCGTGTTGAGACGCTCACGGATAAAGAGGATTTCCTTGGCATGGATTTCGATATCCGACGCCTGCCCCTGGAAACCGCCCAGTGGCTGGTGAATCATCACTCGCGAGTTCGGCAGGCAGTAACGCTTGCCAGCGGCACCGGCCGTCAGCAGAAACGCGCCCATGCTGCACGCCTGACCGATACAGGTGGTCGCCACGTTGGGCTTGATGAACTGCATGGTGTCGTAGATCGACATGCCTGCCGTCACCGAACCGCCCGGAGAGTTGATGTAGAGATGGATGTCCTTGTCCGGGTTCTCCGCTTCAAGGAACAGCAATTGCGCACAGATCAGGTTGGCCATGTAGTCCTCTACCGGACCAACCAGAAAGATCACTCGCTCCTTGAGCAGACGCGAGTAGATGTCGTAGGCGCGCTCGCCACGAGCGGACTGCTCGACAACCATCGGGACCAGGCCGCCTGCGGCCTGGATATCAGAGTTCTGCTGAATATACGAATTACGGAACATGCTCTGCAGTCACTCCCAAATAGTTATGTCTTGAATACGCATAAGCCAGCTCGAAGGCTGGCTTATGGTGTTTGCTTCTTACCGCAAAAACAATCAGTCGGCTTGTGGAGCTTCTACCGGCTTGACCGCTTCTTCGTAAGAGACCGATTTGTCGGTCACGCTAGCTTTCTGCAGAACAGTATCCACAACTTGCTCTTCCAGCACAACCGAACGAACTTCGTTCAGTTGCTGGTCGTTCTTGTAGTACCAGGACACAACTTGCTCAGGCTCTTGATAAGCCGAAGCCATTTCCTGAATCATCTCGCGAACGCGGGTTTCGTCAGGCTTGAGGTCGAATTGCTTGACCACTTCAGCCACGATCAGGCCCAGCACTACGCGGCGCTTGGCTTGCTCTTCGAACAGCTCGGCCGGCAGTTGGTCAGGCTTGATGTTGCCGCCGAACTGCTGGACAGCCTGCACGCGCAGACGGTCAACTTCGTTGGACAGCAGAGCCTTTGGCACTTCGATCGGGTTGGTGGCCAGCAGACCGTCCATTACCTGATTCTTGACCTTGGATTTGATCGCCTGACGCAGCTCGCGCTCCATGTTCTTGCGAACTTCGGCACGGAAGCCATCCAGACCGGTTTCCTTGATGCCGAATTGAGCGAAGAATTCTTCGGTCAGTTCTGGCAGCTTTGGCTCGGAAATGGTGTTGACGGTCACGGTGAACTCGGCAGTTTTGCCAGCCAGGTCCAGGTTCTGATAGTCCTCTGGGAAAGTCAGATTCAGAACGCGCTCTTCACCGGCTTTCGCACCCACCAGGCCATCTTCGAAACCAGGGATCATGCGGCCGGAACCCAGTACCAGCTGAGTACCCTTGGCGGAACCGCCAGCGAACACTTCGCCGTCGACCTTGCCAACGAAATCGATGTTCAGCTGGTCTTCGTTCTGGGCAGCGCGATCGGCCACTTCGAAACGGGTGTTCTGCTTGCGCAGGATTTCCAGCATTTTGTCCAGATCGGCATCAGCCACGTCAGCGCTCAGGCGCTCGACGGTGATACCTTCGAAACCGGCAACGGTGAACTCAGGGAACACTTCGAATACGGCAACGTATTCCAGGTCCTTGCCCGCTTCCAGGGACTTAGGCTCGATCGAAGGCTGACCAGCCGGGTTCAGCTTCTGCTCAACCACAGCTTCGTAGAAGGAAGACTGGATCACGTCGCCTACAGCTTCCTGGCGAGCGTCGGCACCGAAACGGCGCTTGATTTCGCTCATTGGCACTTTGCCTGGACGGAAGCCAGCAATCTTGGCCTTTTGGGCAGTCTGCTGCAGACGCTTGTTGACCTGGCTCTCGATGCGCTCAGCCGGCACGGTGACGCTCATGCGGCGCTCAAGAGCAGTAGTATTTTCAACAGAAACTTGCATGGATATTCCTCGTTGCACAGACGTTAGCCGGCCGTTTCCGACCCCAGAATCAAGGGCATGCATTCTAGTGGGTCAAACTCAAGAAGTCACCCTACTGAAAACGGGTAAAAACACAGCAGGCAATTTATAGGTGCGAATGCACGAATGCACCTCGCCCCGATGGCAAATACAACCAATCACGCCAGGGCTCTGCGCCAACCCCTCCATATATAGGAAGGTCGCCAATCATTCCCCTGACAGCCGATCTCGCAAGCAAGGCCGGCGGACAGGGCAGCATCATCGAGAAACATAAATACGACGAAACGCCCTGCCCCTGCAGCCCGGAACCTGCGGCCACTGAAACAAAAAAGGCGCCAGACTTTTCAATCTGGCGCCTTTCGAAATATGGGGTGGACGATGGGGATCGAACCCACGACAACGGGAGTCACAATCCCGTGCTCTACCAACTGAGCTACGCCCACCATATTGCCTGTTAAAGAAGCCAAACAACTTCTTTATCAAGCTCCAGCCAGGCCAACAGCCTGAGTGAAGCTTTAATTGGTGCGGATGAAGAGACTCGAACTCTTACGCCTCGCGGCGCTGGAACCTAAATCCAGTGTGTCTACCAATTCCACCACATCCGCAGGTGAAGCTTTTAAAGCAAAGGCGCCAGACTGTTAATCTGGCGCCTTTCGAAATATGGGGTGGACGATGGGGATCGAACCCACGACAACGGGAGTCACAATCCCGTGCTCTACCAACTGAGCTACGCCCACCATATCGCGTTACTTGTGCCAAAGCTGCCTAATGGCGCACCCGGCAGGACTCGAACCTGCGACCATCCGCTTAGAAGGCGGATGCTCTATCCAGCTGAGCTACGGGCGCCTTGTTAGCTGTACCCTTGGAGGACTACAAACTAAGTGCTTTCCAGTCTCACAGAACCAAAATCCCGCTCAACCTTCTTAACCAGTGCTAGGCTGTGCCCGACAAGTGCGACGAATAGTATAGAGCCCCCCGAAGGTCGTCAAATCCTTTTTAAAAAAAATTCATTTAATTAAAGGGGTTAGGGGAATTTGCTGACCAAGCGCCTTTGCCCTCACCGCATGACATGCGAGAATGCGTTCTCTTTTTTTCCCCTCTCGATGGTTAATCACGCGCAATGACTGCACAACTTATCGACGGCAAATCGATCGCCGCCAGCCTGCGCCAGCAGATCGCCCAACGTGTCACCGAGCGTCGCCAGCAAGGCCTGCGCACGCCCGGGCTTGCGGTGATCCTGGTCGGCAGCGATCCTGCCTCTCAGGTTTATGTCTCGCACAAGCGTAAAGACTGTGAAGAGGTCGGCTTTCTATCCCAAGCTTATGACCTGCCTTCCGAAACCACTCAAGAAGCGCTGACCGAACTGATCGATCGCCTGAACGACGATCCTGCAATCGACGGCGTTCTGCTTCAGCTTCCGCTTCCAGAACACCTGGACGCCTCCAGATTGCTGGAGCGCATTCGTCCGGATAAAGACGTCGACGGGTTCCATCCTTATAACGTCGGTCGCCTGGCCCAACGTATCCCGCTGCTGCGCCCCTGCACGCCCAAAGGCATCATGACCCTGCTGGAAAGCACCGGGGTCGATCTCTACGGGATGAATGCCGTGGTCGTCGGTGCGTCCAATATCGTTGGTCGCCCGATGGCCATGGAACTGCTGCTGGCTGGTTGCACCGTGACGGTCACCCACCGTTTTACCAAGGACCTGGCCGGCCATGTCGGTCGTGCGGACCTGGTCGTCGTGGCCGCCGGCAAGCCGGGCCTGGTCAAGGGTGAATGGATCAAGGAAGGCGCGATCGTGATCGATGTCGGCATCAACCGTCAGGACGACGGCAAGCTGGTCGGTGACGTGATCTACGAAACCGCCCTGCCCCGCGCCGGCTGGATCACTCCGGTACCGGGCGGCGTAGGCCCGATGACTCGTGCCTGCCTGCTGGAGAACACCCTGTACGCTGCTGAAACCCTGCACAGCTGAGTTTCAACGCGGACACTGACAGCGAGTCAAAGAACCCCGCCCCGGCGGGGTTCTTTTTGCCTGCGAAAAAACCTCGACCGCTCGCCGGAAAATGACATTTTTTTCATGCTTCTCAGGACTTTCACCTGTTACTTGAACAACCATCGACAGTTATTCAGCCATACTCCAGAATGTCGCGCTTTTTACGAAATAGCCCGTTACAAAACGGCTTATCAACACTTTATGAGTCTGCCAGCGTGAAAATTCGTCTTTCCATCCTGAGCCTATTTTTTGCAGTTACAGGGACTTTCATCACGCCAATCGCCAGCGCTGACGAGACCACCGCGGCGCCGCGAGAGACGAAGACACTCAAGCTCGCTTCCGGCAGCTCCTTGCTGCTGGACATGCAGACCAACAAAGTCATCTATGCCAGCAATCCTGACGTGGTGGTGCCGATCGCTTCCGTCAGCAAGTTGATGACTGGCCTGGTCGTGGTTGAATCTCGGCAGAACATGGACGAATACATCGACGTCAACATCAGCGACACACCGGAAATGAAAGGCGTGTTCTCCCGGGTCAAGCTCCGGAGCGAACTGCCGCGCCGGGAAATGCTGCTGATTGCCCTGATGTCTTCGGAAAACCGCGCCGCCGCGACTCTGGCGCACCACTATCCGGGCGGCTATGCCGCGTTCATTGCTGCAATGAACGCAAAGGCCCGGGCACTGGGCATGACCAACACGCATTTCGTCGAGCCGACCGGTCTCTCCCCGCGTAACGTGTCGACCGCTCGCGACCTGAGCAAGCTGTTGATCGCCGCGCACAAGTACCCGCTTCTGACCGAACTGAGCACGACCAAGGAAAAAACCGTCTCGTTCCGTAACCCCAACTACAGCCTGGGATTCCGCAACACCGATCATTTGGTCCGCAAGCCGGACTGGGACATCCAGCTGACAAAAACCGGTTTCACCAACGAAGCAGGTCACTGCCTGGTGCTGGTGACCCGAATGAGTAACCGCCCGGTGGCCTTGGTGATCCTTGACGCCTATGGCAAGTACACCCATTTTGCCGATGCCACGCGCATGCGTAATTGGGTTGAGAGCGGTAGGAGCGCGGACGTGCCTTCCGTAGCCTTGCAGTACAAGGCAGACAAGAACCTCAAGCAGCGGCAGAGCGGCGTGGTTGAAGCGTCGAAGTAACGTAATGGCAACGCACAAAAAGCCCCGGTCGATCGGGGCTTTTTTTCGCCAGCCTGTCGTTGCGCCTAGGGTTTGAGATTACCCAGCGGATCATAGGGTTTGGCCGGAGCCTTGGGGTTGTCGCCCGGTTTCACGTCCCTCGGTGCCTTGGCAGGCCCGATCGGGTCTACCTGTGGATCGGCAAGGTCCGGGGAGTCGGGATCGAAACCCAGTTCATTACCAGATGAATGCTCAGATGAGTGCGGACCGACGGGCGTTGTGGATCGAACCATGGGCACCTCCTGATCTCGGCCCGGGATAATGCTCCGGGCCCTCAAGAATCAGAGCCTGACGACGGGCGAAGGTGCCCGGCGGATGACAAACGGACTTAGGGGGCCAAGGCTTTTTTAGCCCTGGTGGCGGCCTGCTCCTGACCGGTCTGAGCCAGATCGTTGGCGGCCTTGAGCCAGCGCTGTTGATCGACCTGGGCCGGGATTTGCGTCGGATTCTGGATCAGCACGGCCCAACCACCGGCGTCCTTGAACGCCGACTCGAAGGAGCCGAAGCTCATCAGCTCGCGGCGGTTCATCCCGGCACGCAGCAGGACCGTCTGCTTCTGGCGGTTGTAACCGGCCAGAATGGCGTAACGCGGTTCAGCCCACAGGGCCGAGCCTTCGGTAAAGCGCACCATCACCGGATAACCGGCGGCGACTTGCGTCAACAAGGCCGGCAGGTTGCTGTCGAGGGGATAAACCACCATCCCGTAGTCGCGGGCCAGGTTCTGCATGTTCTGTTGCAACTGGGCTTCGCCCCCCGGCAAATGCAAAGGTTTGTCGAGTAACCCCGGGGTAATCACGATGCCTTGCTGGGACAGCATGCTGGCCAGCACCTGCGGCCCGCTTTGATACGCATCGCCCCGGTAGAATCGGCCGCTGAGCTCGACACGCTCCGGCAAACGCTTGATCTCGGGCGCAACGCTACCGGCACAGCCCGCCAGGCTTGCCACGCAACCGGCTATGAGCACGGCCGACAAAATTCGAGAAAATACCCGCACCATCATCTCTCTCTTGTTCAGGTTCAGACGCCAGGCAATCCCATTCCCGGCTTGGTCGTCGATCATAGGTCGCCGCGCCGCTACGGTATAGCTCTAAACGGTAGTCGCGTGCATTCGATAGAGCGAACTGGTTGGTGACTGCCGACTTTCGGTCAATAGCCTGAAATACAGCAACGGCTAGACTGTTCCCTGAAGGGACGACAGCGAAGCGCGTGTGCCCACAGCAGGGCAAGGAGGAGGCACAGATGAGCCTGACCATTATCATAGTGATGTTGATCAGCGGTTGGCTGGCGGTAGCCGCCGCCATGCTGTGGGGCGTGCTGCGCATTACCCGCCGCCACCATCACCCTGTCCAGTCAGCCCCCGCGCCAGAAGCGAACGAGACGCCGAGCCAGCACGCCAACGCTCACTGACAAACACTTTTTACCCGATATCAACAAAAACGGCCGCCTGCACTCCACGGAGTTCAGGCGGCCGTTTCTTTTAGCGTGCGTCAAGCCTCAGTGGCTACCCGTTTCTGCCTGGACCGGCGGGACATCATGTTCAACACCTCGATCGAAGCCGAGAATGCCATGGCCGCATAGACGTAGCCTTTCGGTACGTGGGCGCCGAAGCCTTCGGCGATCAGTGTCATGCCAATCATGATCAGGAAGCCCAGGGCCAGCATCACCACCGTCGGGTTGTCGTTGATGAACTTGGCCAGTGGATCAGCCGCCAGCAACATCACCAGGACCGACACCACCACCGCGATGACCATGATCGGCAAATGCTCGGTCATGCCGACAGCGGTAATGATGCTGTCGATGGAGAACACCATGTCCAGCATCAGGATCTGACCGATCGCGGCAGCGAAGCCCAGGGTCACGGTCGAGGTCGCCGACTTGGGATCTTCCGGTGCCGGGTCCATGCTGTGATGGATTTCGGTGGTCGCCTTCCACAACAGGAACAGGCCACCGGCAATCAGGATCATGTCTTTCCAGGAAAACGCGTGGCCGAGAATCTCGATCACCGGAGCGGTCAACTGGACGATGAACGCGATGGTGCTCAGCAGGCCCAGGCGCAGGATCAACGCCATGCCGATACCGATGCGCCGTGCCCGCTGTCGATTGTGCAAGGGCAGCTTGTTGGTCAGGATCGAGATGAAGATCAGGTTATCGATGCCGAGCACGATCTCCATCACGATCAGGGTGGCAAGGGCGACCCAGGCGGTGGGGCTGGCGGCAAGTTGTAAAAGGTAGTCCATGGGTCAGTCCTGACTCGTTGTAATACGGTTTAGATTTCCTGGGAGGAAGATTCGGTTTTTTCCGATTCTTTTTCCGATGATTCTTTTTTGCCACTCAAGCTGCCGGTGGCATCGCTGAGCGCCTGTTCGGCGGCCTTATGGGTATCGTCAATCGCCTGTTTGGCGCTTTCGGCAGCCTTGCCCATCAATTGTTGCGCGCTTTTCTCGGCCTGGTCGCAACCGGCCAGTACCAGTAAAGACGTTATCAACAGTGCCGTGGCATTAAGCTTCATGATGCTTTCCTCGATAGAACGAACGGGACCTGAACGATGGCCCGTTGATAGCGATGCATTCTAGGGAAGTGAATACTTCAGGAAAATTCGTATTTTTGCCATGTATACTTCGGTTTTTACGAATCCGACATTCACCACCACAATCGCTTTATGTAGGAGCTGCCGCAGGCTGCGGCAGCTCCTACAGGGAACTCAGAAATGCTCAACTACCGGCAATTGCATTACTTCTGGGTGGTGGCCAAGACCGGCAGCATCGTGCGCGCCTGCGAGCAACTGAATCTCACGCCACAAACCATCAGCGGGCAGATTTCATTGCTGGAACAGACCTTTGGCATCGAGTTGTTTCGACGCGTTGGGCGGCAACTCGAACTGACCGAGGCCGGACGCCAGGCCCTGCCCTACGCCGAGCAAATGTTTCAGCTGGGCGGCGAACTGGAACTGATGTTGCGGGCACAGCCCAATGAGCAGCAGATTCTGTTTCGTGTCGGCGTGGCCGACGTGGTGCCCAAATCCATCGTCTATCGCCTGATTGCACCGACCATGGAATTGAGCGAACCGCTGCGCATCACGTGCCGCGAAGACAAGCTTGAACGTTTGTTGGCTGACCTTGCGATCCAGCGTCTGGACCTGGTGATTTCCGACAGCCCGATGCCGTCGCACCTGGACATCAAGGGCTATAGCCAGAAACTCGGTGAGTGCGGGATCAGCTTCTTCGCCACCCCTGAGCTGGCGGCACGTTACGGTCAGGACTTCCCGCGCAATCTGCACGGGGCGCCGCTGCTGATTCCCGGCCCGGAAACCGTGGTGCGCAGCCGTTTGCAGCGCTGGTTCGCCGAGCAAAAGGTCCAGCCGCAAATTGTCGGCGAGTTCGACGACAGCGCCCTGATGCAGGCCTTCGGCCAATCCGGTAGCGGGATCTTCATCGGCCCGAGCGTGATTGCCGATGAAGTGCAACGCCAATATGGCGTGGAAGTGATCGGCCAGACCGACGCGGTGACCGAGTCGTTCTATGCCATCTCAGTGGAGCGCAAGGTCAGGCACCCCGGCATTGTCGCCATTACCGAAGGCGCCCGACGCGAGCTGTTTACAGCGCTGTAACCACTTCGCGCGGCTTGAAGGTCATCAGCGCTATCGCCAGCAGGATCGAGGCGAGGATAAAAGCCGCCGCGGCGAAGCCAAGGCCCTGCAGGCCAACGCTGTCGATCACCCGACCACCGATCATCGCGCCCAGGCCGATACCGAGGTTGGCCCCGGCGATGTTCAGCGACGCGGCGAAGGCTGGCGCTTCGGGCGCAGCTTTCATCAGGCGTACATGGCTGACCAGGAACAACGCCGCCTGGGTCACGCCCCAGATGCCCATCGCCGCCGCCAGACCAAGCGGCGAATGGATGTTCGGCACCAGCGCCACCAGGCCAGCAATCATGAACGCGCAGAACATCATCGACGCCATCAGCGGATGGCGATCCACCGCCCGGCCGCCCAGGGAGTTGCCAATCAGCCCGACCGCGCCGAAGCCCATCAGGCACCAGCCGACCACCGTTCCGTTGAAACCGGCCAGACGTTCGAGGATGTCAGCCAGGTAGGTGTAAGCCGTGAACATTCCGCTGAACACCACCACTGACAGCAGCACGTGACCGAGCATCAGCGGGCTGCGCAGGATCTTGAACTGCGACAGGAAGCTCACCTGATGCTGATGCAAGTTGGTTTTCGGCAAGTAGATAAACAGCAGCAACGCCTTGGCAAAGGCGATGACCGCCAGAATCGCAAAGGCACTGCGCCAACCGAACGCATCGGAAATCAGCGTGCCCACCGGAATGCCGAACACCGTCGCGCAAACAATGCCGAAACCGATCTTGGCGATGGCACGACCGGCGTAATCCGGCCCGACGATGTCCACCGCCGTTTCGCTGGCCAAGGCCCAGAACACCGGCAGCCCCAGCGCCGGGATCAAACGGGCAAACGCCATGACCCAGATATTCGGCGCCAGTGCCGCGAGCGTATTGGCCAGACCGAACATGATCAGCACCGAGATAAACAGCTTGCGCCGTTCGAAGCGGGCGAAGTACGCCGTCAGGAACGGCCCGAACGCGGCCACGGTGAAGGCGAACAGAGTCACCAGCAAACCGGCCTGCGGGATGCTGACGTCCAGGTCGCGGGCGATGGCCGGCAACAGGCCGACGATGATGAATTCCGTGGTCAGCACCGTAAAACCGGCGGCAGACAACAGAAGAATGGGCAACAGCATGCAGAACTCCAGAAAAAACGACGACACCAGCGATAGCCCGAAGGCCCACTGGCAGACATGAAAATGAGGATGGCGAATCTTAACAGAGTGTTTCCGAACGCGGTTGCACGAACCTGCCGATCTCGTTGAATGCCAGGGTGGCAGTTCGTCACAGGTCTGAAAGATCGTGCCTGCGCTGTGATAAAGTCCGCGCCCTGAAAAACGTACACCCTGTGATCAATGCCGATCATTTAAGGGGCAAAA
>NZ_CATKPZ010000024.1:0-35652 GCF_949767415.1 Pseudomonas sp. IT-196MI5 | reverse complement strand
AGCGGTGCGGCAGTCGATGAAAACTTGACTGCCAGGCCCTCATCGCGAGCAAGCTCGCTCCCACAGGGTTAGGTGTTGTGTTCGTCAGGCGTAGTAATCGACCGCGCTGGAGCCAATCACGCTAGTGGTATTGGCGGCCACTTCAGCGACGCTCGGTGCAATGTCCTCACCCATCGAGTCGAGGCGGCCACCGCTCGCATTGCTGCGACCGCTTTGAGCCTGCTGGTTTTGACCCTGGTTCTGCGAACCACGAGACTGGTCCGAAACGTTGACATCGACCTGCCCCATGCCTTGCTGCGCGAACATGTCGCGCAGGCGATGGACCTGGCCATCCAGCGCCTCACGGACACCCGGATGCGCGCTCATGAACGTGACCTGGGTCTGTTGATCGGGAACCATGTTCACCCGAATATCCAGACGCCCGAGTTCAGCGGGCTGCAACTGGATGTCCGCGGCCTTGAGATTGGCGCTGGACAGGTACATGACCCGGTTCACCACCTCTTCGGTCCACCCGCTCTGATGCAAGGCGATCGGCTGGTTCACCGGCAAGGCATCAGCGGTCTTTGGCGTGGCCGCCTGGGTCAGCGCGGCCAGACGGTTGGCGAAATCATCGACACGAGTGTCGCTGCTGGCGGACTTGAGGTCCTTCAGGCCGTCATCGATCAAGCCACTGAAAGCCTTATCGTCGCCCTGACCGGTGCTGCTCTTGTCGCCCTGAACATCCAGCAGGGTCGTCATGCCGGCGGCAAAGTTTTGCGCCGGTGTCAGCTCACCGTCAGCCTGGGCTTGTGTCTGAGTCGGTGCCGCCTTGGGCTGCGCCTGGCTGGAAGCCGAAACGTGACCGCTCTGCTCCATGGCCAGGCGCACCGCCGGCAATGCGTCGAGAGGATCGGTAGAGGGATCGAAATCGCCGTCGGTAGTGGCCAGCGCAGGAACGATTGCAGCCGTAGCCGCGGCGGCAACCGGCGCATCAACGGCAGGTTGCACGGTGTCGGCCACGGCGGGCTGAAGGACCGGCAGCCATGAGGGATCAAGCGCCGGATCGAGCGGTGCGGTATCGACGACCAGCGTTTGATCGGCATCTGACGCATCATCGTCGGCAGTTTTGCCATCAGCCTGCACCGGCCTGTCGGAAGGCAAGGATTTGCCGCCATCGGCAACCACCGGTTCCCCGGCGGCAGACTGGTCGTCGCCAGCGTCTTTTTCTCCGGCGACATCGGCGCTTTTTTCGCGACTCGGCTTGCCCCAGGTATCCGCCGACGCATTGGGCTTGCTCTGGGCCTGATTGGCATAGACATGAGCGAAGCTTGCGGCCTTGTCCCCGGGCTCAGCGGTCTGCGCCGGAGGATTGGCGCAGGCGGCCTGAGTCTTGGCCTGCCTGGAGGCCTGAAGCAGAATATTGGGGGTAACGGGCATGAAACGGTCTCCGCTGCACGGGCTCGTAAGTACAGTTGGACGAGTTAATTGCAAAGGTCGAGCCAGATTCGCTCGAAGGAGACCAAATGAAGCGCAGACTCAGATTTTCGCAGTGCAACGCTGTCGTTCGGCTTCGTACAGAGGCCGGATAGAGGCGAACTCACGATCGATTTTGCCGACCAGTTCCTGAACGGCGGCCCATGGCAAATCTTTGGCCCGCTGTTCAAGTTGATGGCAGAGCTCGGTCAGCTTGACTGCACCCATATTGCTGCTGCTGCCTTTGAAGCTATGAGCGGTTGCAACGAGCAGTGCAACACTGTCAGCCATTCGCAAGATGCTCAGGCGCTCCTCGGAGTCCGCAAGAAAGATATCCAGCAAATCCGGATAACTCTCTTCCATCACTTCCTGCAACGCACTCAGCACGCAGCGATCCACATGTTTGTCGTTTTTGTCGTTCATTTGCTCACTCCTTGATCAAGAATGCGCGGATTACTGCGCAGCCTTCCAGATAAACTCCACGCGTGCACTTCGACCATCGTCGGTCCAGCGGGCATTACGCCCCAACTGACGGATCAGACTGACCCCACGTCCCGACAGGCGGATGTCATCCATAGGTCTTTTCATCACCCGCTCGACATCGAAACCCTTGCCGCTGTCTTCAATGTGAATGGTCAGGCAACCGCCGTCGTCTGTTGGCGTCACCTGCAAATGCAACCGTACATAGCCTTCCTGAAGTTCGTCCAGCCGGGTATTGCGTTGCTGATAATAACGCGCAAAACCCGATGCATCGCGCTTGAGGCTCGAGTCCAGCCCCAGCACGCCATGCTCCAGCGCATTGGAATAGAGTTCCGCCAGCACACTGTAGAGCGCACCGCTCTGGCCCCGCAGACCATGCACCTCAAGCAGCAACTGCAACAGATAGGGCAACGGATTGAAGCGCTTGAGCGTGGCGGCGCGAAATTCGAAACTCACCGACCAGTCCAGCGGGCAGGACTGGCCGCTGTCGGAGTAGACCAACGCCGGCGGCGTGATCTGCGCCGGCTCCAGCAGGCTGATTTCGACCATGCTGACATCGTCGCGCGCTTCACCGCCGAACTGTCGCAGCGCATGCTCGATCTCTTCGAACAGCGCATCCGGCTGGCGATTGGCGGCAAACACCTGCTGCAATCGCTGCACACCAAACAACTGTTCATTGGCGTCACAAGTGTCTATCACCCCATCGGACAGGAGAAACACCCGATCTCCGAGCACCATGGGAAACACCTCGGTACGCTCATCGAAGGACTCCGGGCTCAGCACCCCCAAAGGCAGGTGCCGCGCCGCCAGAGGCGTTCGCTCGCCACTGGCAACACGATGCAGGTAACCGTCGGGCATGCCGCCGTTCCAGACTTCCACCGAACGACGTTGAAAACTCAGGCACAGCAACGTGGCGCAGCAGAACATGTCCACCGGCAGAATGCGTTTGAGCTTGGCATTCATCTCGCGCAGGGTTTCCGCCAGGCCATAGCCCTTGGCGGTCATTCCGTAGAAGACTTCGGCCAAGGGCATGGCACCCACCGCCGCCGGCAGGCCGTGACCGGTGAAGTCGCCCAGCAGCACGTGCATGTCTCCGGCCGGGGTGAACGCGGCCAGCAGCAGGTCGCCGTTGAACAGCGCATAGGGTGATTGCAGGTAACGGATATTCGCAGCGGCATTCAGGCAGCCGGAGTGCGCCACCTTGTCGAATACAGCCTTGGCCACGCGCTGTTCGTTGAGCAGGTAGTCGTGGTGCCGGGCGATCTGGTCACGCTGCTGCAGCACGGTGTCCTGCAAGCGCCGCAAGCGATCCATCGCCTTGATCTTGGCAGCGAGAATCACCTGGTTGTACGGTTTCGCCAGAAAGTCGTCACCGCCGACTTCCAGGCAACGGGCCAGGGCTTCGCTTTCAGACAAGGACGTGAGGAAGATGATCGGCACCAGGGTTTCCCCGGCCAGCGCCTTGATCTGCCGGGCCGCCTCGAAGCCGTCCATCACCGGCATCATCGCGTCCATCAACACCAGGTGCGGTTGTTGCAGGCGAAACACGTCGACAGCTTCGGCGCCGTTGGCCGCCGTCAGCACTTCGTGCCCCAGGCGGCGCAGGATGCTCGACAGCAACAGGCGATCGGCGGCGCTGTCCTCGGCAATCAGGATCGTCAGCGGTTCCAGTGGCTGCATGGCAATCAACTGATGTCGAACAGTTTGTCGAAGTTGGAAATGGCGAGGATTTTACGCACGTCGGTACTGCTGTTGACGACACGCACATCGGAGTCGTCGCCACCGGCGTGATCACGCAGCAACAGCAGCATGCCCAAGGCAGAGCTGTCGAGGTAAGTGGCGTCTTTCAGGTCGACCACAACCGCCGATAGCTGTTTATCTTCGTAGGACTCACGAAACTCCTGATGCTTGGCGAAATCGAATCGTCCTTTGACCGATATCGTCAACTTTTGCCCATCAGGGGACACTTCGGTAACGACTGACATGTCATGGCTTCCTTGTCATTGGGGAACTTGCTGGTACAAGGTGTAGCATTTGGTAAAGGTTGGAGCAAGGCATCACGACAAGAGCAAAAGATCGCAGCCTGCGTAGGAGCTGCCGCAGGCTGCGATCTTTTCAGTACGCATCCTGACGCGGCAAGCGCTGGGACAACTCATCCAGCAGTTTCTGTTCGCGCCGGTCTTCAAGCGCCCGCGCCTCATCGGCATAGCGCTGAACCAGTTTGCGCAAGCCTTCGACCCGGGCAAACGCCTGCTGCCAGGTTTCCCGCGCCTTGTTCAGGTTGTTCTGATGCCAGGTCAGGCTTTGCCGCTGCTGGTCGATGGCCGTGCCCAGTTGCGCGAGAAAGCCCTGATAGCCGAGCAACCATTGGCCCGAGACGCCGCCGCTGCCGCGTACGATCCATTGTTCCTGATAGTCGAGACGGAAGGCTTCAAGGTCGGCGAGTTTGCTTTCGGCCAGGCGAACCTGACCTTGAAAGTGCCCCAGGCGCTGGACCGCGGTTTTCTCGGCCTTTTCGGCCATTTCCACCACCGGCGCCAGCCTTCCTGCCCGACTCTGAGCCATGACTGTTTAACCGCCAGCCGCGGGCGCGAAGATCGAGGCCAGATACGCCTCGCTTTCGCCCAGGCTGATGCTGTCGTCAAGGCCCTGGCGCAGGTATTTGACCAATTGCGGCTGCAGGGAAATCGCCAGATCGGTCTCGCGATCTCCGCCGACGACATACGCGCCAACGCTGATCAGATCGCGGCTCTGCTGATAACGCGACCACAACTGCTTGAAGTACTGCGCACGGGCCATGTGCTCCGGCGAGACCACCGCCGGCATCACCCGGCTGATGGACGCCTCGATATCGATGGCCGGGTAATGCCCCTCTTCGGCCAGGCGCCGGGACAGCACGATGTGCCCGTCGAGCACGCCCCGCGCCGAGTCGGCAATCGGGTCCTGCTGGTCATCGCCTTCGGACAGCACGGTGTAGAACGCGGTGATCGAACCACCGCCCTTCTCCGCATTACCGGCCCGCTCCACCAGTTTCGGCAGCTTGGCGAAGACCGACGGCGGATAGCCCTTGGTCGCCGGCGGCTCGCCGATGGCCAGGGCGATTTCCCGTTGGGCCTGGGCGAAACGGGTCAGGGAGTCCATCAGCAACAGGACGTTCTTGCCCTTGTCGCGGAAATACTCGGCGATGCGCGTGCAATACATCGCCGCGCGCAGACGCATCAGCGGTGCATCGTCCGCCGGGGACGCCACCACCACCGAACGCTTGAGCCCTTCCTCACCGAGGATGTGCTCGATGAATTCTTTGACTTCACGACCCCGCTCACCGATCAGCCCGACGACGATGATGTCGGCCTCGGTGAAGCGGGTCATCATCCCCAGCAACACCGATTTACCGACACCGGTACCGGCGAACAGGCCCAGCCGCTGACCGCGACCGACCGTCAACATGCCGTTGATGCAACGAATGCCCACGTCCAGCGGTTCGCTGATCGGTTCGCGTTTGAGCGGGTTGATGGTCGGGCCATCCATCGGCACCCAGTCTTCGGCCTTCATCCCGCCCTTGCCGTCCAGGGCACGACCGGCGCCATCGAGCACCCGCCCGAGCATGCTCATGCCCATGGGCAGACGCCCCGTGTCGGATAGGGGAACGACGCGCGCGCCGGGGGCAATGCCGGCGACGCTGCCGACCGGCATCAGAAAGACCTTGCTGCCGGAGAAGCCCATCACTTCGGCTTCAACCTGTACCGGGTGATAGCTGTCGTCATTGATGACCATGCAGCGGCTGCCCATGGCGGCGCGCAGGCCTTCGGCTTCGAGGGTCAGGCCGACCATGCGCAGCAAGCGGCCCTCAAGGATCGGCGCGCCGGCAAGCGTAGTCGCCTCGGCGTAACTGCCCAGGCGCCTGGCGAAGCTGGTGCGCTCAAGGCGCATCAGGCACATCCGCTTCTGGCGCGGCAGCAGGCTTGCTGTCGACCGGCAGTTCCAGGCTCAAGTCCGGTGCGGCCGGGTGCAAGGACTGTTCGTGCAGCTGGTCGAGCAGCTTGTCCATCACCCGCGCGACACGGGTTTCGACTGTGGCGTCGATACGGCTGTGTTCGGTCTCGACCCGGCAACCGCCGGGCAACAACGACTCGTCCTCGACGATGCGCCAGGTCTCTTCATGGCGTTCGCGCAGGGCTTTGACCTGTTCGAAATCCTGCGGATTGATGTACAGCCGCACATTGCCCACGCCCAGCGGCAAGAGCTTTAGAGCCTCGCGCATGACGTGTTCGATTTGCGTGGAGTCGATGGCCAGTTCGCGCTGAATCACCTGTCTGGTGATGTGCTGCACGAGATCGACCAGGGATTTTTCAATCTGGGTGTCCTGCTCGGCGATGGGCTCGAACAGATGCGCCATCAGCTGTTCCAACCCCGCGATCTTCGCAGAAAGTGCCACTTCGGCTTCCTGACGAACCTTGAGCGTGGTGCTGTGGAAACCTTCTTTTTCGCCCACGGCAAAGCCTTCGTTGTAGGCTTCCTGGCGAATGCTTTCGAGCTCTTCGAGGGTCAGCGGCTGGACTTCCTCCAGCGGCACTTCCTCCATTTCCGGCGGTTCGGGTTCAGGCGTTGGTTCCGGCTCGGGCTCCGGCGGGTCGAAACTGGGCAGCGCCCAGGACTCGAAGCCACTGACATCCCTGGCCCGGATCAGGTCAGTAGGCGATTCATCATGCTTGGCCATGGTGTTAGATCATTTCCTCGCCGCCCTTGCCGCCGAGAACGATTTCTCCGGCTTCGGCCATACGGCGGGCGATGGTGAGGATTTCCTTCTGCGCGGTTTCCACGTCGCTGACGCGCACCGGGCCCTTGGCTTCCAGGTCGTCGCGCAACAGTTCGGCCGCACGCTTGGACATGTTCTTGAAGATCTTCTCCTTGACGCCTTCGTCCGACCCCTTGAGGGCCAGCACCAGCACGTCGGAGGACACCTCGCGGAGCAGCGCCTGGATCCCGCGGTCGTCGACATCGGCCAGGTTGTTGAAGACGAACATGAGGTCTTCGATCTGACCGGACAGGTCTTCGTCGACTTCGCGGATCGAGTCCATGAGCTGGCCTTCGATGGAGCTGTCGAGGAAGTTCATGATGTCCGCCGCACGCTTGATGCCACCCAGGGTGGTGCGCGAGGCGTTCGAGTTGCCGGAGAACTGCTTCTCGAGAATCTGGTTGAGCTCCTTCAGGGCCGCCGGCTGTACGGTATTCAGCGAGGACACCCGCAGGATGATGTCGAGCCGCACCTTGTGGTCGAAGTTGCCGAGCACTTCACCCGCCTGGTCCGGATCGAGGTACGCCACCACGATCGCCTGGATCTGCGGGTGCTCATAGCGGATCACGTCGGCGACGGCGCGCGGCTCCATCCACTTCAGGCTATCGAGGCCGCTGGTGTTGCCACCGAGCAGAATGCGGTCGATCAGGCCGTTGGCCTTGTCTTCGCCCAGGGCCTGGGTGAGCATCTTGCGCACATAGTCGTCGGAACCGACGCCCAGGCTGGTCTGGTCGCCGACGATATCGACGAACTCGCTCATCACCTGCTCGACCTGCTCGCGGTGCACATTACCCATCTGGGCCATGGCCACGCCCACCCGCTGAACCTCTTTGGGGCCCATGTGGCGCAGCACCTGGGCAGCGTCGGTGGAGCCCAGGGACAACAACAGGATTGCGGCTTTGTCGACCTTGGACAGTTTGGCGGCAACGGCTCGGTTATCACTCATCTGCGTTAATCCACTCTTTCACGACCTGGGCCACACGACCCGGATCTTCTGCCACCAGACTCTTGATTGCGTTCAACTGAGCGTCATAGCCTTCGCTCGGGCTCGGCAGCAGGATGCTGGTCGGGCCACCGAGGCTGACACGGTCGTTGGCCAGTTCGCCATCCAGACCGCCCATGCCACCCAACTCGACATCGCTACCCAAGCCAACAAGCTGCTTGCCCTTGCCGCCACCGGTGATGTTGTTGAGCACCGGACGCAGCACACCGAACACCAGCACCAGAATGAACAGCACACCCAGCACTTGCTTGACGATGTCCCAGAACCACGGCTGGGAGTAGAACGGAATTTCGGCAATCGCTTCACCGCGCTCGGCGGAGAACGGCATGTTGATCACGCTGACGCTGTCACCACGGCTGGCATCGAAGCCGACCGCGTCCTGGACCAGGCGAGTGAAGCGCGCCAATTCATCAGCGCTCCATGGCGCACGGGTGGTTTCGCCGCTGGCCGGGTTGATCTTGACCTGATCATCGACCACCACCGACACCGACAGGCGATTCAATCGGCCCTGTTGCTGCTTGGTATGACTGATGGAACGGTCGAGCTCGAAGTTCCTGGTCGATTGCTGACGCTTGTCCGCCGGGTACGGCGCGAGCATCGGCTGACCGGTGGCCGGGTCCATGATCTGCTGGCCGTTGGCATCGATCAGCGGCTGGCCTGGCTGCACCATGCCGGCCGACGCAGTGGCGCCACCGGTGGTTTGCGGCGCGGAGGCCGGCGACGGCGGCTGGTTGCTCAAGGCACCCGGCACACCTTGCGGACCGTTGCTGGCGGTACGCTGTTCGTTGACCGACTGCTCGCTGCGCAGGGCCGGCTGATCCGGGTTGAATTGCTCGGAAGTCGACTCGACCGCACTGAAGTCCACGTCGGCCGAGACTTCAGCCTTGTAACGGTCGTTGCCCAGCACTGGCTGCAGGATGTTGTGCACGCGCTGGGTGAGCATGCTTTCCATGCGGCGGCTGTAGTCGAACTGCTTGCCGGCCATGGTCAGTTCGGAGTTTTCCGCCTGATCCGAGAGCAGGTTGCCCTTCTGGTCGACCACGGTGATCTGCGATTTGCTGAGTTCAGGAACACTGGTCGCCACCAGGTTGATGATGGCCACGACCTGGCCAGGTTCGAGGGAGCGACCGGAATACAGTTCAACCAGCACCGAAGCGCTCGGCTTGCGCTCGTCGCGCACGAACACCGAACTTTTCGGGATCGCCAGGTGCACGCGGGCACCCTTGACGTTGTTCAGGCTGGAGATGGTACGGGCCAGTTCGCCTTCGAGGCCGCGACGATAGCGGGTCGCTTCCATGAACTGGCTGGTGCCCAGTCCCTGTTCCTTGTCGAGGATTTCAAAACCGATGTTGCCGTCGCTGGGAGTGACACCAGCGGCCGCGAGCTTGAGCCGCGCACGGGACAGGTCATCGGCCTTGACCAGCAAGGCACCGGAATTGGGTTCGACGGTGTAGGGGATATCGGCTGCGGCCAGGGTATCCATGACCTGCTTGGCGTCCATGCCGGCAAGGCTGCCGTACAGAGGCCGGTAGTCCGGTTGCTGGGACCACAACACCACGGCAAAACCAATCGCCACGCTCGCCGCCAGGCCGACCAACAGGCCCACCTGACGCAACATGGTCATCTCGGAGAGGTTTTCCAGGAAGGACAACCCGAACAGCGGCGGCTTGCCGTCTATTGGAGTGGCCTTGGCCGGAACATTATCGGCGACTGCTTCTGCCATGACTCAATCTCGTCCTTTAAACCGGCATCTGCATGATGTCTTGGTAGGCCTGAACCAGCTTGTTGCGCACCTGGGTCAATGCCTGGAATGACACGCTGGCCTTCTGCGAGGAAATCATCACGTCTGTGAGGTCGACACCGCTTTTGCCGATTTCGAAGGCGCTGGCCAACTGAGAGGAAGCCTGTTGCGTGTCGTTCACTTTATTGACGGCCTGGCCGAGCATGTCGGAAAAGCTGCTGCCCGCCACTTCAGGGACGGCAGTCGATTTCGGCGCAGACATGGCATCCATTTGCATGGCGCGCATGTCGAGCATCAACCGATTGAATTCAATACCTTGGCTCATGGTCTCTCTCTTTGACGACCCGCAATTTTTTGACACTCACTCGGCGGGTAATGAGGTGTTAGCAACAAGGGTGCCAGCTCCATGGCCACTCTGAACAAAAGCCCGTCCCGAACTTCATTCCGATCTATGTGGGAGCGAGCCCTGCTCGCGATGGTCGTTAACGATAACGCGGGGCAGCAGGATAAACGCGGCGCTCATGAGTCCATCGCGAGCAGGCTCGCTCCCACAGTCAGGTGGCGAACAAAATGGCTTCCACATCCATGCCGGCATCGCGCATCTGCGCCAGCTTGTAGCGCAGGGTTCGCGGGCTGATGCCCAGGCGCTCGGCCGCCTCTTTGCGACGACCGCGCTCGGCGCGCAAGGTATCGATGATCATCTGGAATTCACGGCGACGCAGGTCATCGCCCAGCGCACCGGCCGACTCGGACTCGACCTCCACGGGGCGTACCGGCGCCTGCGCCAACGCAGGCAGTGGCGCGCAAGCCACCGGCCCGGCGAGGCAGAAATCCTGCGGTTGGATCAAGCCGCCCTGCTGCAGAATCAGCGCACGCTGAATCGCGTTGTCCAGCTCACGAACGTTACCCGGCCATGGATAACCGATCAGGCACGCCTGAGCTTCGGGCGACAACCTGGCAGGCGAATGCTTCATTTTATTGACGTGCCGGGCCAGCAGTCGCTCGGCCAGCGGCAGGATGTCGGCGGTGCGCTCGCGCAACGGGCGCCAGGCCAGGGGAAACACCGACAGGCGATAGTAGAGGTCCTCGCGGAAACGCCCCGCCGCCACTTCACCCGCAAGGTCACGATTGGTGGTGGCGACTACGCGAATATCCAGCGTGATCGGTTTGCGCGCGCCAACCCTTTCGACCTCGCGCTCTTGCAACACACGCAGTAATTTGGCCTGGAGCCCCAGGGGCATTTCGGAAATTTCATCGAGCAAAATGGTGCCGCCGTCGGCCTGCTCGAACTTGCCGGCTTGCGCGGCAATGGCGCCGGTGAAGGAGCCCTTCTCATGACCGAACAAGGTCGCCTCGAGCATGTTGTCCGGGATCGCTGCACAGTTGATCGCGATGAACGGCTGACTGGCGCGGTGAGAATGCTGATGGATATAACGCGCCAGCACTTCCTTGCCCGTGCCCGACTCACCCGAGATCAACACCGTGGAATCGCTGCGTGCGACCCGCGCCGCCAATTCGAGCAACTGCGCGCTCGCCGGTTCGAATGCTATCGGCCCTTCGCCCTCGGTCAGGCCGAGACTGCCCAGGGCATGCCGCCCCACCAGATCGAGCAACGCCTTGGGCTCGAATGGCTTGACCAGATAGTCCGCCGCCCCCTGGCGCATCGCATCGACCGCGCGCTCGACCGCACCGTGAGCCGTCATCAGCAACACCGGCAACTGCGGCTGCCGCGCTCGCAGCAGGCCAAGCAACTGGTGGCCGTCCATGCCCGGCATATTGACGTCACTGATCACCAGGCTGAAGGCCTCGCCGCCGACGGCAAGCAACGCCTCCTCTGCCGACCCCACCGCCTTGTAATCATGTCCCGCGAGCAGCAACGTATCAGCCAGTGCCTCGCGCAACGCGCGGTCGTCCTCGACCAGCAGAACCTTGATAGCCATCTGCGTCACTCCGCGCCTTGAGCGCTGCTGAACAACGGCAGAATCACCTGCGCGCAAGTGCCGCGACCGAGCCGCGAGCGCAGCTGCAATTCGCCCCGATGAGCACGCGCCACCGCCTTGACCACGGTCAGGCCAAGGCCTGTGCCGGTGGCCCTGGTGGTAAAAAAGGGTTCGCCCAATCGCGCCAGAACAGCGGCGTCGATACCGCTGCCGCTGTCGCTGACGCACAGGCGCAGGTTGTTGCCGCGGGTGTAGAGGTGAATCTTGAGGCGCAATTGACCGGCGCTGGCCTGAATGGCGTTCTCGATCAGATTGAGGACCGCGCCGACCAGGGTGTCGCGATTGCACAGCAACTCCCCCGAGTGACTGTCGCACTGCCAGCGGATCGGCAGATCCTGTACGTGGGTCAGCGCCGCCGCTTGCAACGATTGCATCAATTGTCCTGGCGTCACGCGGTCGGTCAGCGGCAACTCGCCCCGGGCGAACACCAGCATATCGCGCACCTGGTGCTCGAGCTCGTGCAGGCGCTCCTTGAGGCGCCCGGCAAAGCGCTGCCGGGTAGCGACCGGCAGCTCTTGTTCGGTCAAATGGCTGGCATACAGCAACGCGGCGGACAACGGCGTGCGTATCTGATGAGCCAATGAAGCGACCATGCGCCCCAATGACGACAGACGCTCATGACGGGCCAGTTGATCCTGCAGATGGCGGGTTTCGGTCAGGTCGTTGAGCAACACCAACTGGCCGGGCTCGGCGTCCAGCGAGCGCGTGGCGATCGACAGGCGCCGACCATCCTTGAGGGAGACTTCATGACCATCGTCTTCGCGCGGCGCAAAACAGCGGGCAATGACGTGGCGCCACAACTCGCCTTCCAGCGGCAGCCCCAGCAACTCGCACGCCGCCGGATTGGCTTCGCGCACGATGCCCTGGGCGTCAATGACGATGACACCGCCGGGTAACAGATCAAGGAGGTTTTGCAGGCGGTTGGCCAGGCGTTCCTTTTCCGCCAGCTCCTGCATGCGCTGGGCGCTGACCACCGCCAGTTCACCCTTGAGCTCGGTTACCCGGGCTTCAAGCATGCTGTAGGAATCAGTCAATTGAGTGGACATCTGATTGAACAGTGCGAATGCCTGCTCAAGGCCCAGCCGACTCGCCTGCTCTACGGACGACGGTTGCCGCGAAGCATCAAGGACAGGAGACATCTGGGCGGCTTGGGGCATTGTGCTCTCTCGCTTGGCTGACCGTCAGTGAAACGGAACGTTGCGAGGGACGTAGCAATACCCGTGCCTAAAAAAAACTTCTTATAAATGAATGACTTGAAAAACAGGCGTCAATCATCCGCCTGTTCGTCTCCATCACGACGGCTCATGCCGTACTTGCGCATCTTTTCCACCAGCGTGGTGCGACGGATACGCAACCGCTCGGCCGCGCGCGCCACAATGCCGTTGGCATCATCCAGCGCCTGCTGAATCAAGCCTTGCTCCAGACCACCGAGGTAGTCCTTAAGGTCCAGGCCCTCCGGAGGCAACATGGCGTTGGTCGTGAAGTCCGGTGTATGACCGTTGATGGCCACACGCTCTTCCAGGTCACTGCGCAGGCTGTCGACCATCTGCTCGTCTTCATCATCGACGTAGCGGAATTTCTTCGGCAACTCGACCACGCCGATCACGCCGTAGGGATGCATGATCGCCATGCGTTCCACCAGGTTGGCCAGTTCGCGGACGTTGCCCGGCCAGGCATGCCGGCACAGCGACATGATCGCCGCCGAGTTGAACCGGATCGACCCGCGCTTCTCGTGCTCCATGCGCGAGATCAGCTCGTTCATCAGCAGCGGAATGTCTTCGACGCGCTCACGCAGCGGCGCCATCTCGATCGGGAACACATTCAAGCGGTAGTACAAGTCTTCGCGGAAGGTGCCGATCTCGATCATGCTTTCGAGATTCTTGTGGGTCGCCGCAATGATGCGCACGTCGACGCTCTGGGTCTTGTTGCTGCCCACGCGCTCGAAGGTACGCTCCTGCAACACGCGCAGCAGCTTGACCTGCATCGGCAGCGGCATGTCGCCGATTTCATCGAGGAACAGGGTGCCGCCGTTGGCCAGCTCGAATCGACCGGCGCGGCTGGTGATCGCCCCGGTGAAGGCGCCCTTCTCATGACCGAACAGTTCGCTTTCCAGCAACTCGGCCGGGATCGCCCCGCAGTTGACCGGCACGAACGGCGCTTCGCGGCGCTTGGAATGGTAATGCAGGTTGCGCGCAACCACTTCCTTGCCCGTTCCGGACTCACCGAGGATCAGCACGCTGGCATCGGTATCGGCGACTTGCTGCATCATCTGGCGGACGTGTTGAATCGCCCGGCTGGTGCCGACAAGACTGCGGAAAAGATTGGGTTCGCGATGACGACCGCGCTCGCGGGCCTGGTCGTACATCTCGCGATAGACCTGGGCACGGTGCAGCGAATCGAGCAATTTGCTGTAGCTGGGCGGCATTTCCAGGGTTGAAAGCACTCGACGACGCTGGTCTTCCGGCAGGTCAATGGAAGAATTATCGCCCATTAACAAAACCGGAAGGAACTCATCCCAGGTCGAGAGTGTCTTTAACAAGCCCAGTAGTGCACCAGGAGCATTGACCGTCCCGATGAGGACACAGATTACTTCACGACTTGATGACAAAGAGCCGACAGCCTGCTGCCAGTCATGGCTACCGCAGGGTAAATTTTCTTCACCGAGAAAATTCAAAATCACCGCCAGGTCGCGGCGGCGGACGCTATCGTCATCAATCAGCAGAATTTTGGTTTCACGCCACATGCAATAGCAACTTCCCTAGTCAACTCAATGCCCAAAATGCTGGGGCAAGCTAGACGCTTGCAGACACGTTATGCCTGAAGACGACTGAAATCTGGAACCAGCCACTAGTTAAGTCAAAAAACCGTGCACAGTCAAATTTATGGCGCACATATCTGGATTAACTTGGGGTTAATTATCCAAACAGATGGTAAACCTTTGCTGCGTTCCGCGCTTGCTGGATCTGAGACATTTCATCGACTATCGCCTGCCTCTCCCCCATCGCCACCTCAAGTAGCTGCTTGTAGACATACAGCAACTCCTCAAGATTGCTACGCAGAACTTCTTCGTCCAGCGAAGCCTCGCTCAAGACGTCTTCCATGCAGGAACGGCAATCCAGGTCCAATTGACCGATAGCCTCCCAGTTGCGCTCGGCCAGAGCACCGACCAACGCTTCTCGAGTTTGTTCTATTCGCTGCAATACAAGACTCATGGCGATCTCCCTAGAACTGCGGACCTGGCGCAGCAATGCCGTCCCAGCCTTCTTTCACCGTGCGCAGCAACCCCGCGACTTCATCGAGAATTTTCGGATCGCTGCTGATGTTCGCCTCGGCCAGACGCTTCATCATGTAAATATAAAGACTGTCGAGTTCGCCCACCGCTTCGGCGCAATTTTCAAGATCCAGGCCTTCACGCAAGCCACCGATGATGCCGATCGCCTTGCTGATCGACACACACTTGCCGGGAATGTCCTTGCGCTCCAGCGCGCCTTTGGCCTGAGCGATCCGGTCCAGGCCACCTTCCATGAGCATCTGTACCAAACGATGCGGACTTGCTTCGGACGTCTGGGCGTGCGCCCCCACTTTCTGATACTGCCGAAGGGCTAACATTGGATTCATGTTCTACCTCATTACCACAATGACTCGTATAGCCAGAGTATCGTCTGCAAGACAGAAAACTTTAGAGCAAAAGACAAAAACCCGGCACACGCGAAAATGCGTAGCCGGGTTTTTTCGTCAACTCATGACTAGCTGTTGGACTTCTGGGCGTTCAAGGAAGTGAAGAACGAGGTGATGTTCGTCGCCGTCGCCTTCATTTGCCCGACCAACAGGTCCATTGCGTTGTATTTGGCGGTCAATGTCTTGGTCATGTTGGCGACACGAAAGTCCAACGCAGTCTGCTGAGTTGAAAGGTTCTTGCTCACGCTCTGCAGGTTGGTATTGCGCTGGTCCAGCAACCCACCCGTCTGCACATAAGGCTTGATTGCGGTACCCATGCGCGCCAGCAGGCCGTTGGTAGCATTGCTACCGTTGAACAACTGCTGCATCTGGCCGCTCATACCGTTGATGGCCATCTTCTCGTTGAACGCCGTGGTGTTGAACGCCAGGTTGCCGGTTTTCTCGTTCGTCAACACGCCGATCTGCGATAGCACCGCCAATGGACCACCCGCCCCGGGAGCGGTCAGCACGCCGCGGATATCGGAGATCAGTGTGCGCGACATCGAATCACCGGTAAACGCCGCCTGAACCGTCAGGTTGCCATCGGCATCCGCGGTCGCCTTGGACAGGGAATTGATGGTGTTCATCAGGGTGTTGTAGGAGTCGACGAACGACTGGATCGACGTCTGCAATCCGGTGGTGTTGGTCGCGACGGTGACGGTCGCCGCAGCCGGCGGCGTACCTGGACTCACCGACGCCAGGTTCAGGGTCAGGCCGCTGACTGCGCCGGTCACCGTATTGCTCTTGCTGGTCACTGCCAGACCATCGATGGTCAGCGATGCATCCACCGCAACCCCGTTGACAGCCCCCGAACTGGTGGCCGAAGGGTTAGCGCCCATCGGTTGGGTACCGTCGATATCAAGGCCGGCGATACCGCTGACCACAAGGTCGGAACCCGCGCCGGTCTTGCTGGAGCTGATCACCAGTCGCGACGCACCGCTGCTGTCGGTCACGATGTTGGCAGAAATACCATTACTCGCCTGCGCGGAGTTGATCGCATCCCGGGTGCTCTGCAGGGTCGCATTGGCTGGAATCGTGACATCGTAATCAGTGCCATTCTGACTGATTTTCAAAGTACCACTCGGAATGGCACTGGCCGCACCGCCGGCGAAAGACGCACTGGCGACTTTCGAGCTGGTGGCCAGGTTATTCACAACAACGCTGTAGGTACCGGCAACGGCGGTGTTGTCGGAAGTCGCACCGAGAATCGACGGGGTACCCGAAGTGGCGGTATAGCCCGCAAACACCGGATTGGTCTTGCTACCGAGATTGGTCAGCGCCGTCTGAAAGGCCGTCAGTGCGCTTTTCAGGGAACCGACACCGGAAATCTTCAGCGTGTTGGTTTTGGTCTGAGTATCGATCTGCGTCTGTTTCGCCGATTTGTCGGCGTTGACCAGCGCAGTGACGATCGCACCGATATCCAGGCCAGAGCCTAAGCCCGTACCCGGTAAAATTGGACTTGCCATTTTCGTCTCCCTTCAGGTTGCTGCCACTCTTTTGACCTTTACCTGCGCCCAAAGAACGTACAGACACTATTCATGCCAGCTAATCAGACCTTGGCGTCGAACAATACGTGGCTCGCATTGCTCAGGCTTTCTGCCAGCTTGAGGGCTTCTGCGGAGGGGATCTGTCGCACGACTTCACCCGTTTCGCTTGCGATCACTTTGACGACGACCTTGCCGGACTGCTCGTCTATCGAGAACTCCAGATTGCGCTTGATCGACTGTACAAACTTTTCGATCTGCTGCACCGCCTGCTTCAGGTGGACGCCATCCGCCTCCGGTTTCTTATCCGCCGCTGGAGTGACGCTGGCGGTTTCAGGCTTTTCCGGCGCTTTATCCGAAACGCTGCTCGCTGGCTGGGGAGCCGGATAAGACACGCCAAGCTTTACGCTCATCTCCATGCCCATCACCTCTTAACGTAAAAAGCGAGAGAGCGTGACCAGCACACTCCCCCGCTCAAACTCATTCCGAAATTACTGAAGCAGCTTCAGTACAGCGGAAGGCAGTTGGTTGGCTTGAGCCAGAACCGAGGTAGAAGCCTGTTGCAGGGTTTGCTGCTTGGTCAGGTTCGCGGTTTCTGCGGCGAAGTCGGTGTCTTGTACACGGCCTTGTGCAGCCGTGGTGTTTTCCACGATGTTCTGCAGGTTGGAGATGGTGCTGGTCAGACGGTTCTGCGAAGCACCCAGGTTTGCGCGGGTGGCGTTGATCGATGCCAGAGCAGCGTCGATCGCGGTGATCGCGTTGTCGATGTTGGCAGACAGGGTAGCGGAAGTCGCACCGGTCAGAACAACAGTACCGCTGCCTACGGACAGGGATACGGCGTCGAACTTGGAGCTCAGTACCAGGTCGATGCGGTTGGCCGAACCAGTGTTGGCGCCAACTTGCAGCTGCATGGTGCCAGCCGAACCGTCCAGCAGGTTTTTGCCGTTCAGGTTGGTAGAGGCGGAGATACGGGTGATTTCGTCAGACATCTGAGCGAATTCGGAGTTGGTAGCGGTCTGGTCAGCAGTGCTGTTGGTACCGTTACGTGCTTTAACAGCCAGTTCACGCATACGCTGCAGAATGTCGGTCGAAGCTTGCAGCGCGCCTTCAGCGGTCTGGGCAACGGAGATACCGTCGTTGGCGTTCTGCACTGCCTGGTTGCCACCACGAATCTGTGCGGCCATGCGAGTTGCGATCTGCAGGCCAGCGGCGTCGTCTTTGGCGCTGTTGATTTTCAGGCCGGAAGACAGGCGAGCCATCGAAGTCGACAGAGCGTCGGTAGCACGGTTCAGGTTCTTCTGAACGTTCAACGACGTAGTGTTGGTGTTTACTGTTAAAGCCATGACGAATTCCTCGTTGGTTGGGTACTGCGGCTTCCGGCCCTGGCAACCGCCGGGTATGGCCTAGAGAACCTTCGTAATAGTTATCGTCGGGTTGGCAGGTTGCTTGAGGGCTTTTTTTAAAAAAAATGCCATCACCCTGCCACCCCCGAGAAAACAAGGGCTTAGTGCCCCTCAACCACGAAAAAATGACGTCATAAAACTGTCCAGCCCACAAACGCCCGTGGCAAAGCTGTCGCTGCCCCTCAGTCCGGCAGTTTTTCGAGCAGCTCGACCAACTCATATTCCATGAAGTCGGCGAGCCCCAGCCAATCCTGGCGCTCCTGACAGGCCAGCATCTGCCTGAGCATCGAGGCCCAGGCCTGCTGAACATCCCGGGGAGCTTGCGCAAACAGCCGCTGCGCCTCATCGAACAGATCAACCATGTTCAATGCCGCTTCGACATCACGGCCCAGGCGAAAAAGCCCTGCGCACTGCCGATACTCATCGATGCCTTTCACTGGCGGCTTCATTGCACGAAATCCTGATTGAACTGCGTACCGGCAATCATTGCCCCAGCCCGGCTGCTGTTGAAAAAAAGCACCCCGGGATGCCTGGCAATGTAACGCTCGAGCTCACACAGGTAACTGCGGAAATTCAGCTGTGTCTTGACCTTTTGCCCATGACCATCGTGCACCCAATGCCTGGCCTGGTTCACCGGCGGCCCCAGATCGCCATCGTTCCAACCGGTATGGGTCCGGTTCATCGGAAAGGAAAAATCGGCACCGAAAAGCGTGATGCGCTGCGCGCCCATCTTCACCGCCAGATCGACAGCAGGATGGATCACGCTGCCGCTGACATAGAGCTGCGCACGTGGCTGTTGCTCACGCAACGCAGCGTAGATCGGGCTGGCGGAATAACCGCCATAACGTTTGCCTTTCCAGGCTTTCAGCATGTGTGGATCGCTTAAAGGCAAGTACACCAGCGGAATGCCTTCGGAGCCCTCGCCCGGCAAGTGCAGCACGCTGATGCGCTGATCGATGCTCACGACCAGGTCAGGCTTGATTCCGTGCTCGCGAAGGGGCCGGTAAGCGGTATCTACGCTGATGAACAGCGGTCGCGGCGTTTGATTGCGCACCGCGGCCAAACGCTCGAAATTCCCTTCAAGGCTGGGCCCTGTGGCGATCACATAGATTTCACGCTCGGAACACGTGCCAAACAGCTGTGCCACATCATCATCGGCGAGCAGCACTTCAAGGGTGTCCTGCAAGCGCTGCTGAATGACGGGAGACTGCGGGTCGAACTCACGATTGTTGAAACTCAAGTGCACTTCGCTGACCAGGCGATCACGAATCTTCGCACTGAAGTCATCCGCCAGCAGCATCTCGGCAGGCAATGCAAAGAACGGTGTGCAGATGTCCGACAGATCGCCGGCATACAGCAATTGCACACGCGGATCGCCCAGCCATTGACGCTGATCGATCAGCTGCAACACCAGTGCGAAAAGCGCGCCGTTGAGGATATGGACATAGAGCTTTTCAAGCCCGGCGCGCTCCAGCAAAACCGAAGGCAAATCGCCGAAGCCGGTGCCGTAAACGTGCAGCTGTGCCTTGTCGAGCGGGAGGCTGGCGGCCTGCAAACGGGCCTCGCGCAGGCGATCATGGCGGCTGGTGAGCTGGATGCCCCCCACACACAACGTAGAGTCCCGCCCTTCGATCAGGTCGATATCGACGGCCAGGCGATCTTCCGTATTCAATCGCGCATACAGCGACGGCCAGCGCCGCTGGATAACCTGAGCATTGTCTTCAAAGCATTCGCTCATGCTACCTCGCATTCCTTACAAGCAAAAAAGCGCTCAAGGTTAACCCTTGAGCGCTTTTTTGTACCGGCCTTTTTATTAAAAAACTTTCACTCAAGGGCGATAGATGATCGCCGAACCCCATGACAGCCCCACACCGAAACCGCTGAGCGCAACGCGCTTCCATTCGGAATCGAGGATATGCTTTTCCAGCAGCAACGGAATGCTCGACGACACCGTGTTACCGGTCTCGACCATGTCCTTGATGAACTTCTGCGGGCATTCTTCGAAACGCCGCGCGACCGCATCGACAATCGCCGCGCTGCCCTGGTGAATGCAGAACGCATCGATGTCGTCGGCAGTCAGTTGCGACTCGCCGAGCAACTCATGTAAATGCGCCGGCACCTTGAGCAGTGCGAAATTGAACACCTGGCGACCATTCATGTAGAACACGCCGTCGGTGACTTTCAAATGTGGCGCGCCGGAACCATCGGTGCCGAACTTGGCCTTGCCCAGTGCCCAGGTCGGGTTTTCACCCATCCAGGTCGCGGTGGCCGCATCGCCGAACAACATGGTGGTGTTACGATCTTCCGGGTCGACGATCTTCGAATACGGGTCGGCAGTGATCAGCAGGCCGTTCTTCAGGCCAGCGGCCTCCATGAAGCCCTTGATCGCATAGATGCCGTAGACGTAACCGGAACAGCCCAGGGAAATATCGAACGCGGCGACGTTGGTCGGCAGGCCGAGTTTGTCCTGCACGATGGCCGCGGTATGCGGCAGGCCTTCTTCGTCACCGTTCTGGGTGACAATGATCAACGCATCGATGGATTCACGTTTCAGATCAGGGTTGCTGGCAAACAGCGCATTGGCCGCTTCAACGCACAGATCGGATGTTTCCTGATCAACGCCCTTGCGCGGCAGGAAAGCCGAACCGATCTTGCCCAGGATGAATTCTTCATCCTTCTCGAATTTTGCACCTTGTGCATAATTGTCCACGCCGGCTACAGGAACGTAGCTCGCAATGCTTTTTATGCCAATCATTACGGCTTCCCAATAATAAACAGCCCAATACCACCACTCGCAAGGAATCGAGGGGCGCCGACAAATCTGGATTTCCGTCACCCCAAGGCGACAGCCGGAAAGCGTAAAGGGCAATCGCTGAACCCGCTAAAGGGTCAGGCGCCATCTTCCCGGTCAATACAATACAGTGAAGATGCCCGTTATGACTCGCAGGTCACGCTATTTTGCCGAATCAGCCCGGCAATGGGTCATTCGACCAACGACCAGTCCAGTGGTGTTCCACGCTTGATAGCCTGACGGGCACGGCGTTCCAGGAGGCTTTGCGCATGCTTGGGCGCCAGCCCGAGACCCGGACGGATGGCTCGAAGGTTTGTCGCATTGAAGGGCTCGCCGGCCTTCATATCCTGGGTGACATACAGCGATCGACGGTACACCAGGGATTGGCGCTCCGCCTCGGTGACGCCGTAATGCACGTGCCCCATGGCTTGCCAGGCGCGTTCGGTTTCGATCACCAGGCTGGCCAGCTCCGAGGGTTCCAGCGAGAAACTGGCGTCGACGCCACCGGCCGCACGCTCGAGGGTGAAATGCTTTTCCACCACCGTTGCACCCAGTGCCACCGCCGCCACGGACACACCGACGCCCATGGAATGGTCGGACAGCCCCACCTGGCAATCGAACAATTCCCGCAAATGCGCGATCGTGCGCACATTGCTGTTCGCGGGCGATGCCGGATAGGTGCTGGTGCATTTGAGCAGCACCAGATCCTTGCACCCGGCTTCGCGGGCGGCACGCACGGTTTCATCGAGCTCGGCGATGCTGGCCATGCCGGTGGAAATGATCAACGGCTTGCCCGTCGCGGCCACCCGGCGTATCAGCGGCAAATCGGTGTTTTCGAAACTGGCGATCTTGTAGGCCGGTACGTCGAGGCTTTCGAGGAAGTCCACGGCGCTCTCATCGAATGGCGTGGAGAACGCCGGCAGGCCCAGTTCTTTGGCGCGAGCGAAAATCGGCGCATGCCATTCCCAGGGTGTGTGGGCCTTCTCGTACAACGCGTACAACGATGTGCCTGCCCACAGGCTGTTCGGGTCCTTGATGAAAAACTCGCCCTCGGCCAGGTCCAGGGTCATGGTGTCGGCGGTGTAGGTCTGCAGCTTCAATGCATGGGCACCGGCCTTGGCCGCGGCCTCGACGATTTGCAGTGCCATGTCCAGGGACTGGTTATGGTTGCCGCTCATCTCGGCAATGATGAAAGGCGGCGCATCGGCACCGATCAGGCGCTCGCCGATCTTGAAGCTAGTCATCTGCGTGATCCTTCAATACGCGCGTGAACGCGCAGGCACTCTGGGTAAAACCGGCTTCGCGAAAGACGTTCAGCGACGGCTGGTTAGTGGGCAACACCTGGGCGGTGAGCGACTGAAGTTCCGGCCAGCGGGCCTTCACAAAGGTTTCCCCGCGGGCCAGCAGCGCCCTGCCCCAGCCCAGGCCGAACCGGCCTTCGAACAGATAAATCGACACCTGGGCGGTAAAGCCACGCAGGTCATAACGCAGCACACCGACCGGACCGTCATCGGCCTCGGCAATCAACAGCAGCCGCCGGGGATTGTTCAGGCTCGTGGCCAGCCAGTTTTGATGCGCAGGCCATTCGATCACGCCGGTCTCCAGCGACCAGCGGCGCACGGCCTCGGTGTTGCGCCCGTCGAACAACAACTGCGCATCCCCCAGGGTCGCCGGGCGCATCCTCAGCACCGCACCGGCCAGCGCCACCGCTACCCGCTGCGCACCCCGGCCATCGACAAGTTGTCTCGACCGCTGTGCCAGGCTCTGGCGCAAACCCTGGTTACCCGCGACAAAGCCAATGGCCAGGCGCAGCTGCTCGACACTGACCTGCTCGCGGCCCCCCATGAACACATGGGCGCCCGCGGCCGCCATCACCTCGCCGTTGGCCTGCTGGTTGTTCGATACGGCAATGCAAATCGTCGGCAGCCCCATGGCCGCCCGCTCCCAACTGGTGCCACCACCCCCCCCGACAAACAGGTCGGCTTCGCTCATCAATCGATAGAAGTCGCTGACAAAACTGTGCAGGCGCCAATGCGGGCGACTGGCCGCCAACGCCTGCATCTGCGCCCAGGCCGGATTATCCGCCCCGGCGACAAAATCGACTTCCAGCTCGGCAAAGTCCGCCAGCGCCAGCATTGCATGATGGGTCTGCATGGCCGCGTCAAAACCACCGAAGTTCACTAGCACACGCCGGGCCTGGGGTTTGATTTCGACGGCCGGGCAACGGAACTCGTCGCGCAACATGGCAAACCGGGGGCCGAACAATGTCCGGCAGCCTGGCGCCAGCAGCGAGGTATAAGCCTCTGGCGTGCCCGAAAGATTCTGGTTCAACAGCAAGTCGGCGCTGTAGGTCCGCGTGGCGAGGTCATCCACCACGGCGATCCATGGCGCAAAGCGCCGCGCGGCCGTCTGCCAGTGATGATCGAGGCCGTAGTGGTCGACAATGATCCAGTCGAACGCCGGCGGGTGCTCCAGCAACGGCTCGAGCGCGGCGATGTCTGCCTGCCAGGGCAGCATGGATTCGATGGCTTGCCGCGGGTCTTCATCCTCGTAGCGCTCGGGCAGCGCGAAGGTTTCAAAACCTTCGGCCCGCAGTGCCTCCAGTCGATGCCCCGGTAGCAGACGACAGGCGAAAGCCACATGGCTGCCCTGCCGACGCAATACACGGGCCAGGCACAGGCAACGCGCGATGTGGCCGCTGCCGATGGTCGGCGAGGCGTCAGAGCGAATCAGCACCCTCATTGCAGTTCACCTCCGGCTTTGAGCGCAGCATACAGGTACTCCGCGCGGGTCCAGTCCTGCGGTGTGTCGATGTCCTGCACCAGATGCCGCGGCAGGAGGACCGGCAGGCTGCTGGGTGAATACAACACCTCGCCACGCAGCCAGGCGTCGCTGCGCCCCCAGTAGAACTGCCCGGCATCCTGGTAGGCGCTCGGCAAATCCTGGGAGCGGGTGTCTCGATACTGCGGATACAGTGCCGTCAATGCACCGTGATCATCAAGGGTCAGGGCTCGCTGAACCGGGAAGCCGAAGTCGCACACCGAGAAGGCGAAAGACTTGTCGGGATGCCGTTCCAGCAGGCTCAGTCCCTGGACCAGAAATCGCGATTGCAACAACGGCGCGGTCGCGTAGATACAGCAGGCGCGAGCAAACTCGTCACCCTGTTCACGCAATGCCTGCAGGGCATGGGCGATCACCGCTGCGGTCCCCGTGAAGTCGTCGGCCAGTGCCGCCGGGCGCATGAAGGGCACCTGGGCGCCACAGTCCCGCGCCAGCCCGGCGATTTCTTCGTCGTCGGTACTGACCACGATCCGGGAAAACAACCCGGACTCCACCGCGACCTGGATAGAGCGGGCAATCATCGGCACACCGGCGAACGGCTTGAGGTTCTTGCGGGGTATGCGTTTGCTGCCACCGCGGGCCGGGATGATGGCGACGTTGTTCAACGGCGTTTTTCCAGGACAAACCAGGTGATGTCATCCACCGGGAATTGCCGATCGCGGTGGTAGCCAAAACCGTAGTCGAGCAGTTGCAGGTCGTCATAGCGATCGAGCATTTCACCGGCAAAATCGCGCTTGAACAATTTGCCGCTGTTGCCGCGATACGGGACTTCGACCGGCGCCGGGTTGTAGTACTCGGCGATCAGTATGTAGCGCTGGCTCAGCTCATACAGTTGCGCGTACGCGGCCGGCAGCAACGGCGGTTCCAGGTGAATCAGCACGCATTTGCTCAGGGTCAGGTCGAAGGTGCGTTCACGGGGAAAATCGAACAGCGAGCCGTGCCAGATCTGTGCGATACCCAAGGCCTGGGCAGCAGCACAGGCGCTGGCATTGATCTCCACGCCGAACAACTCGCAGCGTGGCAACAGCTGCCGCAATGCCTGCAGATTGTTACCGGCATTGGTGCCCAGTTCCACCAGGCTATCGATGCGCCCGACTCGGGTCAGCGCCTTGGCAAACAACGCCAGGTTAGCGGCAACCAGTGGCTGTCCGACATTGCGCTCAACGTACTGGTTGCCGAATTCGCCCTGCCAGAAAGTTTCCTGCTCGGTCAGTTCACGCATCACACATTTCCCACCCGCCGCAATGGCTGGATTATTTCGATCAACTGCCGCATCTGCTCGACCACATAGTCCTGTTCTTCATCACTGAGCAACGGGTACAACGGCAGGCTGATGGCTTCGGCGTAGTAACGTTCGGCCTGTGGAAAATCACCTTCGGCGAACCCGAGATCACGATAATAAGGCTGCAAGTGCACGGGAATGTAGTGCAGGTTCACCCCGACCCCGACGGCCCGCAAGCCCTCGAACACCTCACGATGGGTGAGATTGATCTGATCGAGTTGCAGGCGCACCACATACAGATGCCATGACGACTCGGCCTCAGGCTGTGCGCTGGGCAGGGTCAACGGCAAATACGCCAGCAAGCGCTCATAACGCGCCGCCAGTTCACGCCGACGCTCGATAAACTCATCGAGCTTGTTCAACTGCGACAAACCGAGGGCCGCCTGCAGGTCGGTAATGCGGTAATTGAACCCCAGCTCCACCTGTTGGTAGTACCAGGGGCCGTGGCTGGGTCCGGTCATCTGCTGCGGATCCCGGGTCATGCCGTGGCTGCGCAAGCGTTGCAAACGCTCGGCGAGCTCCGGGCTGCTGGTCATGACCATGCCGCCCTCGGCACTGGTGATGATCTTCACCGGATGAAAGCTGAACACGGTCATCGCCGCAAACTCGCCACACCCCACCGGGCGCCCGGCGTAGGACGCACCGGCGGCATGGGCCGCGTCTTCGATCACCGTTATGCCATATCGCCTGGCCAGTGCGGCAATCCTGCGCATGTCGCAGCTCTGCCCCGAGAACGCCACGGCCACGAGTACTTTCGGCAGCCGGCCTTCACGCTCGGCCCGTTCCAGCTTGACGGCCAGCGCAGCAGCATCGAGGTTCCAGGTCAGCGGGTCGATATCGACAAAATCCACCTCGGCACCGCAGTAACGACCACAGTTGGCCGAGGCGAGAAAGGTGTTCGGTGTCGTCCACAGCCAATCGCCCGGGCCGAGCCCCGCCGCCAGGCAAGCGATGTGCAGGGCCGCCGTGGCATTGCACACCGCCACGGCAAAACCGGCCTCGCAGCGTTCGGCCATCGCTCGCTCGAAGCGCTCGATGGTCGGCCCCTGGGTCAACCAGTCAGACTGCAATACGCCGACCACGGCGTCGATGTCCGCCTGATCGAGGCTTTGCCGAGCGTAAGGAATCATGCTGGCAACCAGACACGCACCAGCGCGTCCCGGATGATCTGACGCCCGAACGAACCGGTCCGGCCTGCGATGAAAATCGAATTACCGTTGAACATGCCTTGAGTCCCTTATACCTTTTCGCCGGGCCTACCCGAGCATCTGCGCCCAGTTCACCAAAGCACTTTCGCCAAGGGCAAAACCTTTGCCGTTCAAGGCCAGATTGGCGTTATAGGCCTGGTCCTGGGCAAAGGCTGCCGCCCACTTGTCACGCAGCGCATCGAGGGCCTGTGGCACCTGTGGCACTTCCCCCGAATGAATGACCTGTACCAGCGGCGTCCACACGGTGAGGTAGCCGGCCTGTCCGGCCCGCAGACACAGGTCGACGTCGCTCAAGCCGTCGACGAAGGTCACGCTGTCCAGACCGTCCAGCTCGTCGAACAACGCTTTACGCACCATCAGGCACGCCCCCGACACTGCCGAGTAGTTCTGCTCCAGCGCCAACCGGTGCAAGTAACCTTCGGCGTCGTGTTTTTCCCCGACAAAGGCTGAGCCCACACCACCGTTCATACCGAGAATCAGGCCGGCCTGAGTGACCTTGCCATCACGGTCGATCAACTTGGGACCGACCACGCCGACTTCCGGACGCTGGGCGTGATTGAGCAGCGACTCAAGCCAGTTCGGGTTGACCACTTCACTGTCGGCGGCCAACAGCACCAGGTACTCGCCCTGCGCCTGCTGGCTGGCCGCGTTGTACAACGCCACCTCGCTCAGGGTCTGGCCGGCACGCAGCACGCTGACTTTCGGATGCTGGTAAGTACCCAGCCAGTCATTGACCTCGGCCGACTGATTCGGGTTGAGCGCGATCAGCACTTCGTACTGGATGTAGCGGGTACGCAGCAACACAGCTTGCAGGCACTGTTGCAGCACCGCCAGGTCGTCCCCGGCTGGCAATATGATCGACACCAGCGGGCGCTCGGTGTGGCGGTAATCGACCTGCCAGGTGCCCGGTGCTGTCGATGTGATCTTGGCCTTGTAGCCACGATTGCCCAGGTGGCGCAGCAACGCCAGGCGCTCATCGGCGTTTTCTTCCAGCACCGGTGCCCGGCTGATCAGCAAGGGCTCGTCCAGGTGGGCCAGCCCGTTGAGGCCGCCCTGCTCGATGATACGCAGCAGCAAGTCGAACTCCAGGGCCTTACTGAAGTCAGGCTGGTAGCCGCCGACTTCAACGAACACTTCCCGACGGATCAGCCAGTGACGCGCCATCAAGGCCGGCAGGCTTTGCAGCAGGTCAAGATTGAAGCCAGGGCGGAACACATCCACCAGCGCGCCTTCGGCGGTGCGCTGGATTTCATCGGTGGCGACGGCGCGGCAGTCTGCGGCGGCGAGCAACTCCAGGCTGGCACGCAACAGACCACCGGCGGTGAACTCGTCGCCGGCTTCAGCCAGCAGCAGCCAGTCGCACGTCGATTGACGCGCGCTCTGGTTCAGTTTGTCGACGTAGTTGCTTTGGGTCACCCGGACAAAGTGCAGGGTGTTCTGTGCCGTGGTCGCCGCCGGTGCTTCACCGGTGGTGAAGACCACGATCTTGAACGCCTTGCTGTGACCTTCGAGCAGGCTGTCGAGGCTGACCTGCAGCTTGTCGATATCGTTATCCAGGTCCAGCAGGAAAATCCCGAACTGCGGGCCACCGTCGTTGGCCGCCAGGTGTCGGGCTATCGACTCAGCCTCAAGTGCATTGGGCTGACGGGGTGCAAGCCACTTGAGCAAACGACCGGAGAGCATCTTGTCGAACGTCGCACCATTGCCCTCGACCGACACCGCTTCAAGACGTGCAACCCAGTCGCGCAGGGTTTGCGCCTCTTGGTCTTCACCCAGCAGTTCCAGCTGAGCCACCAGACGCTTGACCACCGTGCGGTTGAAGACGTTGCTGTCGTGGGCTTGCCACAAACGGTCGACCACACTTTCCGGCGTGTCATTGTTACGCGCCAGCATCAAGCTCTGCTGACGGGTCCAGATACCCTCCAGGCCTGCCAACTGAACGCGACCGGCCGGCATGGCATGCAACAGGAATTCGAACTGGGTCAGCTGATCGAAAAACGGCTGATTGTAGAACGGCATTTCGACGTATTGCTTGGGGCCGAAACGGCGCTCCGGGCCTTTCTCGACGCTCGTCCAGGCGGACTCGATAATCAGCTCGGTGGTCAGTGCGCGACCGGTGCGCAAGCTATCGGCCAGGGCTTCAAAGCTTTGCAGCGCGAACTGCCGGCCTTGCTCCGGGTCTTCGTTTTGAACGTGAGTCGGCAGCCCGAAGAGGAAATCGGCAAAGTCTTCACGCTCGGCGACCGTCCTGGCATCGGTATGCGCCAGCGTGTGGAAGATCTCGGTGTTGTGGTCCGAATACCCGTAGTTCATCTCCCGCACGACATACGGGATCGGCAGAATCCGCGCCTTGCCCCGGGCCAGCATGTAATAGGTGTGACCGATTTCCTGCCATTGGAAGGACGTATCCTGCGGCATCACCTGATACCAGTCACGGACCAGGTCGGTGCGCTGTACGGCATAAAAAGGCGGCAGGTACTGGTGCATGTAATCGAGCACACGCTCCTCGGCGTGCTCGGACGAATAGTCTTCGCAGACCTTCTTGTCACGCCGAAAGTAGCTGACGCTGTTGGGTTGCGACAGGTACATCATGCTGTAACCGTGGCACAGGCCGTAGTCGGGATTGGCCTCCATGAACGCCACGGCGGCGCGCAGGGCGTCGTGCACATGGAAGTCATCGTCGGCGGCGAACACCATGAACGGTGTGGTCACTTGCTCCACGCCAAAGGCCAGCTTGGCGCGGACACCCCAGTAGCCAAACTGAGGGACATGCCGGTAATCCACATTTTCAAACTGACCGGCCAGGCTCGGCTGGCCTTCGGTGGAAGAGTCCAGCACCAGAATCCTGCAAGGCAAGCCGCTGTAGAAACGTGCCGCCCGGCGCAAAAATGCCGGCCGCTCGTGAGACATCAGCACCACGGTCAACTGTTCGTTGAGTGCCAACCCGTGTCCAGAATTGTTCTTGCCTTGCATACCTTTCCCCACAACGGCGTATCGCCGAAAAAACCCAACGATGTCTTGTCGATTACCGCACGCGACGCAAATAGCCATCCGGCGCGACGGTGATCAACAGCTTGCTGTGAATGGCCTGGTCGATTTCAAAATCGCGGTTTTCTTCCAGGTAAGCCCATACCGCGGTTTTCGGGTTGTCGCCCTTGCCCCACGGACGGTCCGGGAAAGCGTCTTCGGGCATGTCTTCCACCACGGTGTCCATCACCACGCAGTAACTGCCCACCGAGGTCATCGGTGCATAGGCCCGCAGTTCTTCCAGTACGTGTTCGTGGGTGTGGTTGGAATCCAGGACCACCAGCACTGTCTTGCCTTCGACGCGCTGGCGAACCTGTTTGACGATCGCCGGATCGATACTCGACCCCTGGATCATCCGGATCCGCTTGCTCATCGGGTGCGCTTCGATCGCCTCACGGTTGTGCTGGCGGATATCGATGTCGACGCCCAGCACTTCGCCATGGCCGATCAGCTCCAGCATCGAGGCGTAAAACACCAGCGACCCGCCGTGGGCGATACCGGTCTCGACGATGATGTCCGGCCGCAGCGCCCAGATGATCTCCTGCATGGCGACCATGTCCTGGGGGAACTGAATGATCGGGCGGCCCATCCAGCTGAAGTTGTAGGTGTACTTATGTCTGGCGGTCGTGCCAACCCAATCCAGCGACGTGGCTTGCAAGGCTTTGTCCTGTTGCAGGCCTTCGATGTTCTCTTTTACTTCTTCACGAAACTGCTCATGAGGATTCATTACAGACTCTCCGGAAATTAGTCGCGGTGGTTACTTGAAAACCCGACCGTCTTGAAAGGAAGCAGGATTGGTCTTGATGGTCCTGGCGGGGCTGCCCACCACAACCGCATAGTCTGGAACGTCTCTGGTCACCACGGCGCCCGCACCGATGGTGGCCCAACGACCGATGCGCAATCGCGGCAGGATCGTGGCGTTGGTGCCGATGAAGGTGCCGTCACCGATCTCGACACAACCGGCGATACAGACACCCGGCGCCATGAACACCGAATGGCCGACCTGCCCTTCATGCCCGACCACGCTGCCGGCGCTGATACTGGTGTTGTCACCCAGGCTGACTTGCGCCTGCATGATCACGCCCTCTTGCAGATAGGTGCCGACGCCCATGGTGATCATCGTCAGATCGATGCCCGGGTGGATGAAGTTGCCCAGGGTGCCACCGGCCTCGACGATCTCGCAGGTGGTCCGGTAACGCAGCGCCGTGCTGCCGGTGATCAAATTGACAAAGCGTGTGTCGGGGCCTTTCAGCTCGGCCACCTTGTCGGTGCCACCCACCACCGGCACGCCATGAAACAGCGTGCCTTGCTTGGCCGGGTCGTTATCGAGAAAGGCGAATTGCACGTCCGGCTGGCTGCGTTGCAGGGTGAGGATCATCCGTACCGCTTCAGGATTGGCCGCCCCCAGCAGGTAAACCTTCATGGCCGGGTCCTTTTGAGTACCAGCGCGCGCAGCACTTCGATGACCCGGTGCTGATCGTCATCGGTCATGTCGTGGTAACTCGGCAGATTGATCGCGCGCTCCGGCAGCGCATGCGCCACGGGCGAGTCAGCCGTCAGTTCGCTGAACATCGGCAAGGACGACAGCGGCCAGAAGAACACCCGCGCGTCGATATCGGCGGCCTGGAAGGCGGCGATCAACATGTCCCGCGTGATCCCCAGCTCGCGATCAAAGACCACGGTAGGCATCCAGTAACCGTTGCGCGCGTGTTCGGGCTCAGGGTTCATGGACAAGCCTGGCAACGACGCCAGCGCCTCGGCGTAGTGGGCGAAGATCGCGCGCTTGCGTTCGATCAACTCGTCGATCCGCTCAACCTGCGCGCAACCGACGGCGGCTTGCAGGTTGCTCATCTTGTATTTGAAACCGAGGAAATCCGGCCAGAACTGTTTGCTGCTGCCGGCCACGCGGCCATGGTTGGACAGGGTCAGCACACGGTCATACAGCGCCTTGTCCGACGTCACGAAGATGCCGCCTTCGCCGGTGGTCATGGTCTTGGTGCCATGAAAGGAAAACGCGCCGAACGCGCCCAGCGAACCGGCGGCCTGGCCGCGCCATTGCGAGCCGATCGCCTCGGCGGCGTCTTCGATGACCGGCAGGCCAAACTCGCGACCGATGGCCAGCAACGCATCCATGTCGCAGAGATTGCCGTAGAGGTGCACTGCCAGAATCGCTTTGGTTCGTGGGGTGATCGCCCGGCGAACTTGCTGCGGGTCGAGGCACCAACTGTCGGCCAGCACGTCGACGAACACCGGCGTCGCGCCCAGATAGGTGATGGGCGCGGCCGAGGCGATCCAGTTGGTATCGGCGAGGATCACCTCATCGCCGGCACCGATGCCCAACGCCGCCATGCCCATGTGCAGCGCACCGGTGCAACTGGACGTGGCAATCGCGTACGTCGCACCCAGGTGCTCGGCAAAGGACTTTTCGAAGCGCGTCAGGTACTCGTAGCAACGCTCTCCCCAACCATGGCGGACGGCATCGAGCACATAGTCAGCTTCCAGCTCACCGACACTGGGTTTGGTGTAATGAATTCGGCTCATCGAATGATCAACTCGGGAATGGCAATGACAAAACGACCGTCCCATGCACGAATGCCGGCAAAGGCCTGGGTGATCTCATCCAGCAGGTTCCACGGCAGTACCAGCACGTAGTCCGGCTTCTCGATGTCGATCCGGGCCGGCGACACGATCGGAATGCGGCTGCCCGGCAGGTACTTGCCTTGCTTGTGCGGATTGGCATCGGCCACCCAGGCCAGCAGATCCGGCTTGACCCCGGCGTAGTTGAGCAAGGTGTTGCCCTTGGCGGCGGCGCCGTAACCAACCACGCGTTTGCCATCGGCCCTGGCCTGCAACAGGAAGCGCAGCAGGTCATGCTTGATGCGCTCGGCGGCAGGCGCCAGGGTCGCGTAGTACTCGGGGGTTTTCACCCCGGCGGCGAGTTCGGCCTGTAGCTGCTGCCGGACCGCCGGTTGCACGTCGCGACGCTCACCGTCCAGGCGCTGGACGAATACCCGCAGCGAACCGCCATGGGTCGGGAGCTGGCTGACGTCGAACACTTGCAGGCCATTGCGCTCGCACAAGGTCTGCACAGCGGTCAGCGACAGGTAGGAATAATGCTCGTGGTACAGCGTGTCGAACTGCTGACCGGCCATCAGCGTCAGCAGTTGTGGAAACTCGAAAGTCGCCACACCTGTCGGCTTGAGCAAGGTCGCGAAACCACCGAGGAAATCGTTGATGTCCGGCACATGCGCCAACACGTTGTTGGCGGCCATCAGGTCGGCGCCCCAGCCTTCGCTGTGCAACTGCGCGGCAGTGTCGCGACCGAAAAACACTTCACGAATCTCCAGGCCTTTTTCCCGTGCCGCTTGCGCGGTGCTGCGGGTCGGCTCGACGCCCAGGCAAGGGATGCCGCGCCCGGCCACGTACTGCAACAGGTAACCATCGTTGGCCGCCACTTCCACCACGCGGCTGTCGGCGCTCAGGTCGAAGCGCTCGACCATCTCGGCCACATAACGCTCGGCATGGGCCAGCCAGGTGCTGGAGAACGAACTGAAATAGGCGTACTCGGCATCGAACAGGCTGTCGGCGCGGGTGTAATCCTCGGTTTGCACCAGCCAGCACCGCTGGCACACGGCGACCTTCAGCGGCACCCATTGTTCGGCCTGCTCGAGCTGGTCGACACGCACGTACGCGTTGGACGGCGGCGAGGTGCCCAGGTCGATCAGCGGCAGGGTCAGCGCAGTCGCGCAGCCACGGCAGTTCATAGACGCACTCCGGCAAAGTGTTCATCGAGCGCCGGATGACTCGCATCGCGCACCGACAGATTATTGACAGGCAACGGCCAGGCAATCGCCAGCCGCGGATCGAGCACCGACAACCCGCCTTCGTGTTCCGGCATGTAGTCATTGCTGTGCAGGTACAGCAGCTCTGCGTCGGCGCTCAGGGTCTGGAAGCCATGGGCGAACCCGGCCGGAATCAACAGGCTGCGGCCATCGCCGGCACGCAGATGTTCGGCGTGCCAGTGCAGGAAGGTCTCGGAGTCGGGACGCAGATCCACCGCGACATCCCAGACTTCACCGCGCAGGCAGGTGATCAACTTGGCTTCCGGCGCACGGGCATTCTGGTAATGCAGGCCGCGCACGCTGCTGCGTTCGCGGGTGCAGGAGTGATTGATCTGGCGGATATGAAACGCCTGGCCAAACGCACTCAGGCTGCCCTCGCAAAACAACCGGGAAAAGTGCCCGCGCTCGTCTTCAAAGCGTTTGTGCTGCACGCTGAACAAACCGCTCAGCGGCAACGCCTTCAGCAGGAATTCACTCACAGCGCGCCTCGGTACAGGTTCAATTGCGCCAGGCTGATGGCGCGCATGTCATCGCCGCTCTGCCACGCCAGATGCCAATCCAGGGTCTGGGTCAGGCACTGCTGCAACGACCAGCGCGGTTGCCAGCCGAGCAATTGACGGGCGCGGCTGCTGTCCAGGCGCAGCAGGCCGGCCTCATGCAAATCGCTCGGCTCGATGCGTAGCCCGCGTGCCTGCGGCCAGCGGCTGGCGAGCAGTTCGACCACTTCACCGACGCTGCACATGTCCGCTTCGCCGGGACCGAAATTCCACGCCCCGGCAAATTGCGGACCTTGCTCATACAGGCCGGCAGCCAGCTGCAGATAGCCGGCCAGAGGTTCCAGCGCGTGTTGCCATGGGCGTACCGCCTGCGGATAGCGCAAGGTCACCGGTTCATCCGCCGACCACGCCCGCAGCACATCGGGAATCAACCGCTCCGGGGCGAAATCGCCGCCGCCCAGCACGTTGCCGGCGCGCGCCGTGGCCAACGCCAGACCATGCTCGGCGTGCTTTTGCGGCGCAAAGAACGAGGCGGCATAGGATTGCGCCAGCAACTCGCAGCAAGCCTTGCTGCTGCTGTAGGGATCGTGACCGCCCAAGGCTTCGTTTTCGCGGTACGGCCACAGCCATTCCTGGTTGGCGTAGACCTTGTCGGTGGTCACCAGCACGCAGGCACGCACGCCGCCGACCTGACGGATCGCTTCGAGCAGGTTGAGGGTGCCCATGACGTTGCTGGAGTACGTGCCCAACGGGTCGCGATAACCTTCGCGCACCAGCGGCTGTGCCGCCAGGTGCAGGACAATTTCCGGCCGGGTCTCGGCGATCAGTTCCAGTAAAGCGCCCAGGTCACGCAAGTCGCCGCGCTGATCGTTGATGCCTTCATGCACCCGCGCCAGTTCGAACAGACTCGGCTCGGTGGACGGGTCGAGGGAAAACCCGCTGACTTCGGCACCCAGGCTTTGCAGCCACAACGTCAGCCAACTGCCCTTGAAACCGGTGTGGCCGGTGACCAGCACCCGCTTGCCGCGCCAGAATTGCGGGCTCAGTCCCATTGCTTCCATGGGGCCTCCCCGCTCTGCCACAACGCCTCGAGGTGGTTTTTGTCACGCAGGGTGTCCATCGGTTGCCAGAAACCATCGTGCTGGAACGCCATGAGCTCGTCGCGCTCGGCCAGACCATCCAGTGGCCCGGACTCCCACGAGGTCTCGTCGCCTTCGATCAGCGGCAACACCTTGGGCGAGAGGACGAAGAACCCGCCATTGATCCAGCCGCCATCACCGCGTGGCTTTTCGGTGAAACCCAGGACCTTGTCACCATCGCGATTGAGCGCGCCATACCGGCCGGGTGGTTGTACCGCGGTGACGGTCGCCAGCTTTCCGTGCTTGAGATGGAAATCCACCAACGCGCCAATGTTGAGGTCCGACACGCCGTCGCCGTAGGTAAAGCAGAACGCCTGTTCGTCTTCGAGGTAGCGTCGGGCGCGGCGCAAACGGCCACCGGTCATGGTCTCTTCCCCGGTGTCGATCAGCGTGACCCGCCACGGCTCGCTGTAGTTCTGGTGAACATCCATGCGGTTGTTACGCATGTCGAACGTGACGTCGGAGGTGTGCAGAAAGTAGTTGGCGAAGAAGTCCTTGATCGCATAGCCCTTGTAGCCAAGGCAGATCACGAAATCGTGGATCCCGTGAGCGGAGTACTGTTTCATGATGTGCCAGAGAATTGGCTTGCCGCCGACCTCGATCATTGGCTTGGGCTTGAGATGCGACTCCTCGCTGATCCGCGTACCCAGGCCACCCGCCAAAATAACTGCCTTCATCCCTTCCCCTCTTGTTCGTCACAGGGCTCAGCCAAGCTGTATCAAGCTTTTGCGGGCCATCCGGGTTAAACCTGCCGCCGTTCAGGGCACGACCGGGCTCACCGGAAGTGCTCGTTTTATGGCGATATAAGGGGGACTTGCAGGAAACGCGCCAGCTCTTTCAATCCGTTGCCGGGCGATGCGCTGCGGGGGGGACTGCAGGAGCCGGCTTGCTGGCGATGGAGTCGAATGCGCTGCGTTTATCCATGTTACCCGCGTTATCGTTCGCGACCA
>NZ_CATKPZ010000023.1:0-42101 GCF_949767415.1 Pseudomonas sp. IT-196MI5 | reverse complement strand
ACATGCCGGACGAGCAGACCAAATCCGTGTCGGGCGATCAACTCTCCGGTCAATTCGACAATGCCTGGATTCAAGCCTTGGCCGGCAACATGACCTGGCGATTCTGATGTCTTGTAAACGAAAGAACGACGATTTCATCCAAGGAGTAAACACCACTATGAATCTATCCCGAAATTTGCTGATCGGTGCTGCACTGACCGGCGTCTTGTTGAGCGGTTGTACCTCGAAAGTCACTGAGCAAACCCAGTATTCCGGCTTCCTGGACAACTACAACAACCTGCAGGAAGTCAAAACACCCAGCGGTGGAACAGTGATGCGCTGGACCAGCCCGTCCTGGAGTTCGAATGCTTACGACACCGTGGTGTTCAACAAACTGGAGTTCTATCCAGCGCCCAAGCCTAATGAGCGGGTCAACCAACAGACGCTGACCGACATTCAGAACTACATGAGCAGCAAGGCTCAGGCCACGTTGAGTCAGAAATACCGTGTAGTGTCCAACACCTCATCCGCCCCGGCGGGTTCCCGGGCCCTGATCATGCGGGCGGCAATTACCGGGGTCAGTGCCTCTAACGAAGGCATGAAATGGTATGAAGTCGTACCCGTTGCGGCCGTTGTCGGCGCGACACAGGCCGCCACCGGTCACCGTGACCAGGACACCAACCTGTTCATCGAGGCCGAACTCATCGATGCGAGAACCAACCAGACCGTGGCCAAAATGGTGCGCAAGGTGTTTGGCACCACACTGGAAAACGAAAGCCAGCAGGTCACCGCCAAGGACTTCAAGGCGGCAATCGACAAGTTGAACGTCGATCTCTGGGCGTTCATCCGCAGTTAAGTCTCGTTTGAATCGCCAATAGCCATTGGCGGTTCAAAAGTGTTCAAGCACAGGATTGCTGACATGGGCCCCTATTCATCGGTTCGACTCTTTAGATTGCAAAGACCGTTACTTTTTGCATCGTTCGCCAGTGTACTTGCGTTAAGCGCTTGTGCATCTGTCGATGTCCGGACGATCAGTGGGTTCGTGACATGGAAACGATTCAACTTCGCAAGTTAAACACCAATAACGAGGTATACCGCAATGAAATCAATGCTTTTCAGGTTGACGGTCACGTTGATGACTGTGCTGGTCAGTGCCTGTTCCGTCGTAGGATCAACCGATGGCGGTGCCGGTGAAACCGAGATCCGCTCAGGCAAGATCGAGCAGATATCGTTGGCGCAGATGCAGACCAATCACGACAGTGGCGTCGGCGCCGTACTCGGCGGCCTTGGTGGTCTCGCTATCGGCAGCTTGATTGGTCATGGCACCGGCCGCGATGTCGCCATGGTTGCCGGTGCACTCGCCGGTGCTGCGGGCGGTAATTACGCAGAAAAGAAAAAGTATGACCAACCGATACAGGCACAACAGATCATTGTGCGAGTAAGAAACGGCGTGTTGGTATCGGTGACTCAGCCGATCAATCCGTCCTTGGGTAAAGGCATGAACGTTTACATCGAAGGTTCTGGCAATGATGCCCGAGTAGTACCGCAAGGCAGTTAAGGTTACTTGGGGCTTCTGCGCAACTCTGGTCGGTGCGAATCACTTCGGGTTTTGCAGACGCCCCTGTATTGAAAATGGGTCCATCAAGAGAGGCCCAGGTACAAGCCGCTTCACGCTAAAGAATTAAAAATATCAACAAGCGAAGCCAAGACCACATGATTACTCACGACGGCAATGCACTCATGGCTATTGAGGTGAAAATGAACAGGAAGTCTAACAGGGGCTGGACAATGGCGGCGGCGGTCGTCGTCGTGGGTTCAACGCTTTTCGCGGGGTGTGCGGGCAAGAACGATCCGATCGCGCAGGCAGACAAGGCGGATGTGGCCAAGGGCGTGGCCGCGCCGAGTCTGGAGCAGACCAAGGCGATCGCCGAGGAAGGCTTCATCTACGGCTTGCCGCTGGTCATGAACTACGCCGTGATGAACGAATTCGCGGTGGACTCCAGGTCCAGCCAGTTCAAGGCCCCCTTCAACCAGCTGCACAACGAGCATCGGGTCGCGACCCCCGCTGACACCGCCGTCATTACACCCAACAGCGACACCCCGTACTCCTTTCTCTGGGCCGACCTGCGCGCCGAGCCGCTGGTGATCACGGTGCCGTCTGTCTCCAAAAAACGCTACTACTCGGTGCAGTTGATCGACGGCAACACCTATAACTACGGTTACATCGGCAGCCGGGCCACGGCCAGCGCGGCCGGGAGCTATCTGATCGCAGGCCCTGACTGGAAGGGGGCGACACCGCCTGGCATCGACAAGGTGTTCAGCTCCACGACCCCTTTCGCACTGACGTTGATCCGCACCCAGCTGTTCAATCCGGCCGACATGCCGAATGTCGAGAAGGTGCAGGCGGGCTACAAGATCCAGCCGCTGTCCGCCTTCCTCCATCAACCCGCGCCACCCGCTGCGCCGAAGATCGCTTTCGTGCCGGCCACCACGGAGGGCATCAAGGCCAACTTCTTCGAGTACCTGTCGGCCGCACTGGAGTATGTGCCGCCATCGGCTGAGGACAAGGCGATCCGGGCGAAGCTGGCCAGCATCGGCGTAGGCCCCGGTCGCAGCTTCGAATTCAAGGACCTCTCGCTCGAGCACAAGGCCGCGATCCTGCTGGGGATGAAGGCCGGCGACGAGCAGGTCGACAAGTTCCTCGCGAGCGGCATGAAGAACATCAACGGCTGGAACGTCGGCGCGTTCTTCGGCGACCAGGCGTTCTACAAAGGCGACTGGCTGACGCGGGCTGGCGCCGCGAAGGGCGGTCTGTACGGCAACGACGCCACCGAGGCGACGTACCCCTACACGCGCACCGACGGCAGCGGCCAGACGCTCAATACCGGCAAGCGCAACTACACGCTGACCTTCCCGGCCGGTAAATTGCCGCCGGTCAATGCCTTCTGGTCGGTGACCATGTACGACGGCAAGAGCCAGCTGCTGATCAAGAACCCGATCAACCGTTACCTGATCAATTCGCCGATGCTGTCGGCGATGAAGAAGAACGCGGATGGTTCACTGACCCTGTACATCCAGAAGGATTCGCCGGGCAAGGCCAAGGAGGCCAACTGGTTGCCGGCGCCTGACGACACGGTTTATCTGGTGATGCGCCTCTACTGGCCGAAGGCTACGGCGCCTTCGATTCTTCCCGCCGGCAGCGGCAGCTGGCAGCCGCCGGCAGTGGTGGCATCGAAGTAACGCGAATTCGCGGCTGTTTGCCGATTGCAAGCAGCCGTTTGATTTGATTGCTCAAGCGAAGAGACCGCTGATACCTCCAGTCGGCACGCAAGTTTGAATACCGCCAGCATGGCATCTAACAGGCAGATTGATGTAGCGGTTTGTACGTTCGTCCGGTGCCGATTTATCGGCGCCTGGATTGCAGGACAGTGCCGGGCGCGCACCTTTGACCGGTGGTTGACGAGTGTGAGGGAGAACTGGAGAAAAATGCTTGAGTGCCTTGAGGGCTCTTACTCAATATCCCCAGATTTTACTTACATTTACTGCTTGGCTTTCGTTTCGTTGAGTGTATTAACGAATGACCCCTTTGTGTTTTGAGTACAAGCTTCAATCAGTTTTGGGGTTACTGTGAGGGTGCCATCGACATCCATTACGGCATCTACGGGCTTGCCCGATTTAGTAAAACCCTCAGCGAAAAAAACGGCGCTGGGGCGATACGTCTCATCCATCTCCAAAAAGTCGCCACACGTCCACTTGTCGACAGGAGTCTTGGGCGCTTTCGCGGCCAGGACCGTTGAGCTGGTCATTATTACGAGGGTAGCTACAAGCACTTGCTTTGCATTCATTAAAATTATCTCAATACGGAGTTGCGTGGTAGAAAGCGCGAATGCTCGTTAATGGGCATTCACAGTGACTGACTATAGGTCAGCATGATTGGACTTACCCCTACAAAACCGGACACCAACTCCCGTTAAATGGATGCCGCGGCCAAACGCCTGAACTCTCTCGGTGAGCGATAGTTCAAGGCACTGTGCGGATGCTTCTCGTTGTAGTGTTCAAAGGCAATGGCCAGGTTACGCAGCGCCGTTTCTTGATCCGGCTTGGGTATGTGCGCCACGTAGTCCCGCTTGATCGTCTTCACGAAGCTCTCGGCCATGCCGTTGCTCTGCGGGCTGCGAACCGGTGTGGTCGCCGGCTGCAAGCCGATCTGCCAAGCAAACGAGCGCGTCTGTTCGGCGGTGTAAGCCGAACCGTTATCGCTGACCTGCTGTTGGATTTCAGCCACCAACTCAGCGTCGTTCAAAGGCCTGCTTCGCCGTGTCTTGGGCGATACCGATTGCTTGATACGAACCGTTAATTGCGAGCGCGCCACACCAAGACATTCGCTGACCAGCTTCACTGGTAGTCCCCCGGCAACAAAGGTGAGTGCGCAATCCATTTTCACGACCGGGCGATCTCCACGGCTTCTTTGAGGATTTCTGCTTCCATCGTTTTGTTGCCCAACATCCGTTGCAGCTCACGGATCTGCTTGAGCGCATCGCTCAGCTCGGAGGCCGGCACCACGGCTTCACCCGCGCTGACCGCCGACAGGCTGCCGTCCTGATACTCATCCTGCTAGGTTGCCGCTGACCGAAAACTGACCCAGGTGTTTAGCTGCAGATAAAGCGGTAGCCACTTGCAGATCACGTTGGCATTGATGCCGTGGCTGATGGCAACGCTGGATAGGGTTGCGCCGGGTTGCAGGCATTCCTGAACAACCTGGGCCTTGAAGGGGGGCGGGTAAGCGTCCAGCCAACGGACGGCGGCGATCAGGAGCCTGATCCAGTCGGCACGCATGAATGATCCGTATGCCCACCTCAAAGAGGTGCTGATGCGGCCGCCGACGCAGCGAGCAAGTGAGATCGAACAGCCGATGCCGCATCCAGTGGGTACCTGCCTGGCTTACGCAAGGTGACTTCGGCAGACGCTTTCTAAAAAATGACGGATAAGGATCTTAAACTTCAAATAGCCGACGCACCTGCACGGGATCGGCGTTGCCGTTTTGTTCCAGAGGAAGGAAGTATCGTAGTTGCCATTGTTGTGTCCTGACGGCCTCTTTGGCGACGGGGTTGACCCAAGGTGGATAAACGCGGATGGCGCGTTTGCCGCCTTTACCGTCAATCGCCATGATGCCCTTTGATACCAGTGTCTTCTGGTCGAAAACAAACTGTCCGCGATGAGTTGCATCGAACACACTCACCACAACAAAGGCTACACCGTCAGCGACATCGAGAGGCGCAATGGTGCTGCCTGACGTCGGGCGCTTCCATATCGTGACGAACTGTCCAATCTTCGTCGGCGTCGTTTTAGCCACACGGAAGACAATGGTGCGTCCGTCGAGGCCAAAGCGGGAGGCACCATACTCGACACTCTCAGCCTCGCGCAGAGCCTGGTCCGTCAATTGCATTCCCGCCGGCTTGTACACATCCTGGATAGCCGCTATCAGATCGTTCGGAATATGGCCGAGGGCAGGGTCTGCCGCGCTTGCATACTTTGTGTCTGGGTCAATTAAATCGGATTTCAACGGGAACAGCTCCTAAACGACTCATTGACCATACGACCCATTTCAGAACATATGCTACGCCATTCGACATGCCGAAGCGGACTACGTGCGGTTACGTCGTGTGATCGCGCAAGGTGGGATAGCCAGACATCCTGGTAACTTGCGTCGATGGTGAAGCCGCGTCACATACACGAGGCAGGAGCCGTATGCGGTAGTTCCGCACGTACGGATCTGAGCGGGGGGGCGGCAGGTAACTGCCGTCCCTACCGCGACCGTTCAACGCTCGGCACGCTGCAAATAACGCCAGAACAATAATGCATAGACGATGTCACCCGATGCCGCTACAGGCAATGGCCAGGGGATGCTGCCCGCCAGCCAGTGACCAAAAACCAGCACGACAAACAGTACTTTCAGGATTATCCCGAGCAGGATGTAGGGGCGATAGTGCAGCGGATCGCGAGCGATCATCCAATAGGCCCAGCCGAATACGATAACCAGGCATGTGGTGAGTTGAATGAAGAGAGTTGAGGTGGGGGTAATTTGCAGCCCCAACAGTGCAGCTACGGGTCGCAGAGCTACAAGTAATGGAAGGCCCGCGAGTATGTTGAAGCAGGCGGCAGAAATAAACAGCTTGCGGGTATAACTGTCGGTCATGGGATCGTTCCTGAGAGGTGGTGACGTTTCGCATCACGCAGAGACATCCTGTAGCTTTTGAGTCTCAGCCAAGCAGCTTGAGCAATGCCGGATAGCTATTGGGGAACAGCCTGCTCATCCAGAACAAGGTGCTCGACTTGTTCCCTGTGATAATGCGTTTGGTTCCGTTGCGCAGCCCCCTGATGATGTCGCCGGCACAATCCTCCGGCGGCGTCAGCAGCATCTTGTCGGCAAGCGCTTTGAACTTTTCTTCTGTACTACCGGCGGCTTTACAGCGTCGTCCGGACTTCTCGATATTGGTTCGGATTCCGCCAGGGTGCACACACACGGCGCGTACACCGCTACCCTCAAGTTCCGACCATAGCGCTTCGGTGAGACCACGTACGGCGAACTTCGACATGTTGTAGGCGCTTTGCATCGGGAAACCCACCAGGCCAAATACGCTGGAAATGTTGACGATGCAGCCTTCTCGCTGGGCCTGCATCATCGGCAGGAACGCTTTGGTGCCGTACAACACGCCCCACAGGTTGATGTTGAGTTGCCACTCGTACTCATCGATGGAGGTGTTGGCAACCGTCCCGATGACGGAGGCACCTGCGTTATTGATGACGAAGTGCGCCGTGCCAAAATCGCGTTTCACCTCGTCGGCATGAGCCTGGAAGGCGTCCCAGGACGATACGTCCAGGATGTAACCTTTCGCTTTGCTGGCGTCAGGCAAGAGCTTCATGGTTCTGTCGAGACCCACCTGGTTGATGTCCGACAGGGCGACATGTGCACCCGCTTGCACCATCTGGATAGCCAACTCCCGACCAATGCCGGATCCTGCACCGGTGATGACGACTACTTTGTCTTGGAACATGTTTTTATCCTTCTTGTTTTGATTGGTTTCGCCACTACGCATTTTTCTGGCAAGCACTATTTGCTGAGAATGTGGATCGCGACGGCGGCCTCCTCAATACCCTGCAAACCGCCGCCGTTCTCCTGGATTGCATGGCGTGCGCCATGTACCTGGCGTGCGCCAGCCTCTCCGCGCAGTTGCGTCACCAGTTCGTAGAGCTGGCCAATCCCGGTAGCACCGAGTGGATGTCCTTTCGATTCCAGGCCACCTGAGGTATTGACCGGGATGCGCCCGCCCAGGGTGAATTCGCCACGTTCAGCCGCAGGTCCGCCCTGACCGAACGGGACCAGGCCCAGGTTTTCGACCTGAATGATTTCGCCCATCGCCGAGGCGTCATGGACTTCGGCGACATGCATGTCTTGCGGCCCCAGGCCCGCCTGTTCATAGGCCAGGTTAGCGGCCAGGTGACCGACGTTCAGTTCCGGCTGATCGAGCCGGCGATGGCTGAAGCTGCGGATGACGCTGGCCGCTACCTTGATGCAGCGGCGCCTGTCGGCACCGATGCGTGCGAGTCCTTCCTCGGTGCACAGGATGGCCGCTGCCGCACCGTCCGACAGCGGCGCGCACATGGGCAGGGTGAGCGGGTAGGTGATCGGAGGGGCGGCAAGGATTTCGTCGATGCTGAAGGCTTTGCGAAATTGCGAGTAGGGGTTATGGACCGAGTGAGTGTGGTTTTTTGCCGACACCGCTGCGATCTGTCGCTGCGTGGTGCCGTAGGTTTTCATATGCTGGCGGCACAATGCGGCATAGATGGCCATGAACTTACTGTAGGGCTTGTCCGATTCCGACCCGGCGGGCGGCACCACGCCTTCGCCCATTTTCACCAGCGTCTGATAATTCTCTTCGGCGCGAGAAACATCCCAACCAGCCTCGAACAGCGAGAGGGCTTTGAGCTTATCCGGGATGTTCATCTTTTCCGCACCCAACGCCAGCGCGATACTGGCTGTACCGGCCTTGAGACTTTGCACGGCCAGATTGAAGGCTGAGCTACCCGAAGCGCAGGCATTCTCGATGTTATAGATAGGAATGCCTTCAATACCGATCTTGCTGAACACGACTTGACCGGGGATCGAGAGCTGGCCTTGCAACGGGCCATTGGTCATGCCGGCATAAAACGCGATATCGAGATCGGCGGCACTGCAGTGGGCGTCCTTCAATGCGCCCTGGAAAGCCTCGCGTGCCAAGTCGTCGAGGCTGCGTTCGATGTGGCGACCGAAGACGGTCATGGCGATGCCGGCGATATAGATATTGCTCATTGAAAATTCCTTATATTCAGTGGGTCGGTGCCCAGTTCGCACCCCTCCGGTTGTGTCAGATCTTGCGGGCCGAGTTTTTCCAGTACGGCTGACGCAGTTCTTTTTTCAGCACCTTGCCCACCGGACTACGTGGCAGGCTGGTAGTGAAGTCGACCGACTTCGGCGCCATCACGCTGCCCAGCTTGGCCTTGCACAGCTCGATAAGCTCCCGCTCGGTGGTTTCCTGGCCCGGGTTGAGTTCGACCACGGCCTTGACGGCCTCGCCCCATTTCTCATCGGGCACGCCAATCACGGCGCAGTCCTGAACGGCCGGATGTCCCCACAGCACTTGCTCGACCTGGCTGGGATAGACGTTGAAACCGCCGGAAATGATCATGTCCTTTTTGCGATCGGTGAGGTGCAGATAGCCTTCGGCATCGATATGGCCGATGTCGCCGGTATGCAGCCAACCGTCGACGATGGTCTCGGCGGTCTTCTCCGGCTGCTTGTAGTAACCCTTCATGATCAGGTCGCCGCGCACGCATATTTCACCGCTTTCACCGCGCGCCAGGATCTGGTGGGTGTCGCTCATCACTTCGACGCGCACCAGCGGGTTAGGGCGGCCGACCGAAGACAGGCGTTCGTCGTCGGCGAATTGGTCACCCACCAGATGCTCGTCAGGACGAAAGTTTGCGATGCTGGCCGGTGCTTCGGTCTGACCATAGCCGCCGGTCATGACCGGGCCGAAAATCTCGATCGCTTTCTTCAGCTTGTCTACCGACATTGGAGCTGCGCCGTACATCAGGTACTTCACCGAGGAGAAGTCCAGCTTCTCGATACCGGGAATTTCCAACAGCCTGTAGATCACCGTCGGCGGCAGAAAGAGCTCGCTGACCCTGTGCTGCGCAATGGCGCTCAACATCAATGCCGGATCGGGTTTGGTAATAACCACGACAGTGCCGCCTTGCGCCGTGCAGGGTACGGCCAACAGGCCGGCAGTGTGGGTCATCGGTGCAGCCGCCATATTCACCGGCTTTTCACCATTGCGATAAGCACAGGTCAGCATGAAGTGGGCGATGAACGTCTGCACGCTGCGGTGGGTGTTCATCACTCCCTTTGGCGTGCCCGTTGTGCCACCGGTAGGTGAGACCGCCACCACGTCGTCCATGTCATAGGCGACTTCGGGACGGCTCGCCGACTGGCCGGCACTCCATAGCTCCAACGAAGGTGCATCGACAGCGTCGGCGTCGATACAGATCCAGTGCCTGATCTTCGGCAGCCTGGGCCGTAGTTCGGTGATGATTGGCGCGAAGTCGTTCTGGTAGAACATCACCTCGCAATCGAATGCGTCGAGGATGTAGTGATTCTCTTCGCTTGAATTGCGCGCGTTGACTGGAATCCAGGTCATGTTGGCGCGCCATAGACCCAGTGTGCAGGCCCAGGCGGTGACGTCGTTACCTGACCAGACGGCACCCTTGGTTTCCTTCGGCAAGCCCAGTGCAAGCAGCTTGTTGGCGATGCGACACGAGAGCTCGCCGATTTCGTTGAAGGTGTAAGAGCGCTCGCCCTGGATGTAGGCGACCCCGGCAGGGTTGATGCCCCAGCCGCGATCGTAAAAGTCGATGATGGCCATAAGTGGTTCCTGTACCGGTAATCAGAGTTTGCTAACGGTGGCACGGGCCAGGCCGCGCTCTTCCAGGAAACCGAGCAGATAGCGGTGTCCAAAAGCCTTGGAGCCGGAAGCGAAGCCGACCTTGTTGGTGTCGTCGTCGAGCAGCCTGATCGCCGCCGCGGCCTGTAGGGCACCGGTGGAAATATAGGGTGTGACGCCATGCACGGTAGCGCGCACGGCGGCCAGGTGACCGCGGCCGATAGCGATGTCGACGCTGCGTTGCAAGGTGGTGCGTTCGCGGGGCGGCATGCTCGGCGTGGTGGCCTCCACCAGGCTCCTCACCACCGCATCCTGCTGCTCCTTGGACAGGTGCTTGTATTCCGCTTCCCACTTCTGGCTCAGACCATGCACCATCGGCATCACGTTGTTGTCGTAGAAACCGACCGCGGAGGTGCAGGCGCGTACGCGCGGATCATGCTCGAAGTAAATCGGCAGCGAGGTTCCCCCCCAAGGCAGGCAGAAAACCGGCTGCATGAAGTTAGGGTCGACAATGTTGAACGAAGCGGTGGCCGGGTGCTGCACCAGCTTGTTTTCCCACAGGTAGAACTGCTCCCTGTGGAACAATTCGAAAATCGAGGCTGCCGAGCCCAGGCTGACTCCTGCGACATCACGCGGGCCGCGGCACAGGGCGGCGGTTTCCAGTACGTCGATGCCGGGGGTTTCCAGCGCCAGTTCGGCGGCGATCTCGGAGAAGCTGTACATGTAGGACAGCGATGGCGAAACCAGCAGACCCGCCTGACGATAGAGTTCGCCAAATTGCTCGCGAACCTGACGGACGTAGCTTTGCTCGCCGGTGGTATCTATGTGGTGGCAGCCGGCCTTGAGCGCGGCTTCAACGGTGGTCAGACCGAAGTTGACGAAGGGGCCAACGGTGTTGCAGACCACCTTGGCCCCTTTGAAGGCGGCGCTCAGCGACTCGACGTTGTGCTCGGCCTCGATGATTTCGTAGGTCGCCGACTCCAGGCGTACCACCCGTTGCGCCATCATTTCCTGCGCACGCCTGGCATCGCGCGCCACCGCGGTGAACGGGATGTTCTGGTCGATCAGCCAGTCCATGGTCAGCATGCCGGTGTAACCGCTGGCCCCATATACAACTACAGGATACTTAGCCATTTTTGTTGTCTCCAAAGTTTATTGTTTATTGTTAGTCGGGTGTGGGATCAGTACCGCGGCCAGCCGTCTTCGTAGAGTTCCTGTACAAGGAAGCCAAGGCGGGTGGTGAGCATCATGTTCTCGCCGTCCTCGATCAGCGCGGCGCGGGCATCGCGGAACAACTTCTCCATGGGGTACTCGCGGGTCAGGCCGTTGCCGCCGAACAGCTGCATGGCATCGCTGACCACGCGCATGGCCTCTTCGGTCACGGTGACCTTGCCGGAAGCCGTGGCACAGGGGTGCCCCTGCGGGGACAGGCGCGCATAGGCCAGGGTGCGGCGGGCGACAGCCCGGCAAAGCTCGACACGACGCATCATGTCGCCGATGCGGTAGCGGGTAAGCTGGTGGTTGATCAGCAGTTGGCCACCCTGCTTGCGCTCATGGCAGTAGGCCAGGGCCAGTTCGAAGGCGGAACGTGCCACGCCAGTGAACCATTGCGCCATGTGGGTGCCAGCGAACGACCAGGTCGACATGACGTTGCCGTAGTACTCGTCCTGCAGGGCCACGGCGAAGCGCTTGGGAATCCGCACGTTGTCGAAATACACCTCGCCCTGGGGCAGGGCGCGCTGACCGATCTTCTCCAAGGGTTTGCCCCTGCTGACACCGGGCAAGTCCAGGGGCACGATGACGGAGATGCCATAGGGCAAGCCATTGGCATCGTAGAAGCCGTTGCCATAGTCGGCGGTCATGTAGGCCAGAGCCACCTGGGCCACCGCGCCGTTGGACACCCAGGCCGAGCACTGGCCGTTAATGACGATCTCGTGCTCGCCGACTTTGGCGAAGAGATTGCCCTTGTTGCCCAACTGCCCCGGCACCCAGTCGCGCTGCAAGTCGAAGGCGCTGACATCAGTGCCCTTGTCCGGATGGGTAATCATCCAGCAGCCGATTTTTCCGGCACTCAGATCGATCAGCTCCTGGTTCCCTATGGCTTTGGCCATCTCGTTCGGGAAGGTGCTGACGCCCAGGGAAACCGCCAGGCCGGCATCGCCCCAGCCCATTTCCTCGCCGATCATAGACTCGACGCGTATAGCCGTGTCCGACGGCAGCTCGGACAGCAGGCCGGAATCCAGGCCCAGCTTGGCGGCTTCGCTGAACACGCTGTAGTACGGCGAGCCGGGGGCGACCACCTGCTCTGCGGTCATCTTGTCGAGTTCCTGACCAAGGGGCCGCATGAAATCCTTGGCAAAGCGATGCACGCTGTCCTGGATGCCGCGCTCGACCTCGTTCAGGGGCGTTTCAAAGCCGGTTATTGAAATGTCAGGCAGGTTGATCCGGTTACTTAGTTTCATGATGGGTCTCGTCTTACGCGAGCGGCGGAAATTCGGTTGATTATTGTTCTTCCCGACATCGACAACTCACCTGAAAAGCGGTCATATTTGTCAAAATATGCTCATCCCGAGATGCCCATGAATCCGCAACAACAGGTCCATGAAACACTGGGACTGCCCTTGCTGGGTGGCCTGGTGTGCAGTGACATCCCCTTGTATGCGGAGCGCTACTTCCTGCATACGACCGATCTATCCGTCCCGCCCGTTGACTTCATGGCCCTGCTGACCCAGTTCGGTGGCTCGCGGGCGGATGAGGGGGCAGGGGGCGAGTTGCGCTCAACATCGATGCCCCGCTTGTCAATGCTGCTGCCGGCAGGTTGTGCCACTCAGTGGCACTATTCCGGCAGCATTGATTTCGCGGTTTTTTATCTGCCCGAGCGCACTGATGGCGTGTTTCGACAATTGCATGAGCTATGCGCTGGCGCGCAGGCACCATTGCCCGTCAGTGATGGTTTGGTGAGCGCAGCGGCCCGGCAATTGATGGATGAGCTAAGCCTTGGGAAAGGGGCTGATCAGGGGTTCATGGCAAGATTGGCCATGGTCATGCTTGAGCAGGTGTATCGCGCGCTACGAGTTGACGCGAGCAGAGGTATTTATCCGCCGCATATTCATCTGGCGCGCCTGCATACCGTACTGGTCTTCATTCGCGAAAATCTGGGGCAGGAACTCTCGATCAGCACGCTGGCTGGCCAGGCGGGTGTCAGCCCGGCTCATTTCCGACGGCTGTTTCAGCGCGCCATGGGTATGCCGCCCCATCGCTATGTGATGAATCTACGACTGGAACATGCACGTGATCTGCTCATGCAGACCGATCTGCCTATTTTGCATGTGGCACTGGAGTGTGGTTTCAGCTCCCAGAGCCACCTGACTGCAGCGTTCAAGGTTGCGCACGCCAGTACACCGGCCGAATACAGAGCGCTGGCTGGAAGGTAGCGGGTTCTTTGGCGTGGCGAGCAGGTCACTGCACTGGATTGCACCGCAGTTCAAGTCCTCGAACTATTCCATGGTAGTGTTCGACCGTTTGGAACTGTATCCAGGGACCCTCAGACGCTCCTTGGGTAGGCGTCTCTCAACCACCAGGGTCTGAAAGAAATGGATTGCATAGAGCCCCAACTGATCCTCAAAACGACACCGCCGCGTAGTCAGAAATCGGCACGGATGCGAAGCCGCCTGGGTATTCATACCCAGGAACTGACAGACAAAGTGGTGATCGCCGTTCAAGCGCCGGCAGGCTTCGGCAAAACCTTTCTGCTGACCCAATGGCGCCGTGAATGTTTGTCCCACGGTGCCGTGGTGGCCTGGATGACGCTGGATGCACAGGATGATAGTGCGCGTTTTGTCCAGGGGCTGGGAGTTGCCATGGCCATTGGCAGCGGTCGGCCGTCGTTTGCCCGCGCATTCGAGCCTATTGCGGGATTGGGGCGTGACGAACAGGAAGGGCTGACGCAGTGGTTGGCGGAAGTGGCTGATCTGGGTAGCGAAACCGTATTGATTCTGGATGAAGTGGATACCCTGCCCGAGCTGACGATCCGTTACTCGCTGACGTACCTGTTGCACAACGCGCCGGCCAATTTGCGCATCATCATGGCCTCTCGTACACGGTTGAATCTGCAAGTGGCGGACCTCGCGGCAAGAGGGCTTTTCACGACGATCATGACAGCGGCTTTACGACTGAATGTGGAAGAGGCGGTCGCCATCCTCAATGACCGTTTCGGCGCAAGGGTTGATGCCGACCTCTGCATGCGGCTGCACGAGATAACCGAAGGCTGGCCGCTTGGCTTGCAATTGGCGATTTCGGCGTTGGAGAAGAGCCCGAACCGGAGTGCGGCAGTCGAAGGATTGTCGACTTGCCTGGGTGATATCCAGCGTTATTTCGTCGACGGTCTGCTCGCACATCTTCGGGAGGAGCAGGTTCGTTTTCTGACCGGCATTGCCTTGTTGGAAATGGTCCAGCCCTTGTTATGCGAGGCACTGACGGGCAACGCTCGCTCGGGTGAATTGCTGAAGGAATTGTGTGCCTCGACACCGATTTTTGTTGAAAGCATCGACAGTGACTGGGTGCGCATCCATCCATTGGCGCGGGAATTTCTGCTCGGCCGTTTTGCCGATTTGCCGTTGGAGGAACGTCAGGGTTATCACCGGCGCGGCGCCGTGTGGCTGGAACAACACGGTTTCCTGGAACAGGCCGCCCGGCAATATCTGTTGGCCGGCATGCCCCAACCGGCCTATACGTTGATTGGCAAATGCCTGTACGAAGTCGCGTTGCAAGGGCAATTCAGCCGGGTGCTGGAGTGGGTCGAGGAGCTTGGCCCCGCTGACGTGTTGGCGCATCCGCGCATCTGCCTGGCGGCGGCCTGGACATTGGCAATGGGAGCGCGTCAGGCCGAAGCGGCGCAATTGATTGCGGCTATTGAACAGCATCCGTCCGCCGACGAGGCGACACGTTGTGAAGCGGTCGCCATCGCCGCCACCGCCGCCTTCTTTGCGGACCGTCCGGATCAATCCCATGAACTCATCATGCCTTGGGTCGATCGATTGCCTTCATTCTCAATCACGGTGCAAGCCTTGGTCGCGAACCTGATCGCCCGGCTGACGCTGTTGCAGGGACAACCGGAGAAAGCCCGGCGAATCTTTCAGCGAGCAGCGATTTACGCAGGTCGTCCTGGCCTTGATGCCATACGCGGGTATGGCGAGTGGGTGGTCGGTCTTGCTTATTTATACGAGGGTCGAATGGTGACGGCGCGCACTGCGCTGCACGATAGCCTGTTGCATGCCGAACGGGACATCGGTCGGCGCAGTCCGGTGGCGGTCATTCTAGCGAGCGCTCTGGCGACGGTGTTGCTGGAACAGGGGGAAATTCAGGAATCCGCTATGGTACTGGCGAACAGGCTGGATATCGTTGAGCGATTGGCGTCCCCCGATGCCATTGTGCAGGGTTTCCTCGCCGCCGCTCGACTGGCCTCACTCCAGGGGCAGGTGCATCGCGGGCAGGACCTGCTCGAGGCGTTATTCGCCCTTGGAGAAGAGCGAAATATTCCACGCTTCTGCATTGCCTCCCTGGGAGAGCAAATACGCCTGCATGCCCTGCAGGGACGCAGCGATACCTGTCAGGCCTTATGGCGACGGCTGGACAGTTTCACGCCGGTTATTGCCCGTGAGCGAGCAGGGTTGCTGGGTCCGGAGCTGGACTTGCTGGCCGGGGTAGCCAACGCATATGCCTTACTGGCCCAACGTGACTGGGAGGCTATGCTGGCGGTGCTGGACAAGGTTGGCGAAACAGCCGAATACCTGCGTCGTGGGCGAGACATCGTACAGATCAAGCTGCTCAGGGCACTGGCACTTCGGGCGACCGGACAGGGCGGCACCGACTATTTGCTGGAGGCTGTCAGCCTCGCGCAAGAAAACGGTATGTTACGCGTGGTGCAGGACACCCATCCGGACCTGATCAAATGGGAGCAGACGCTCCAGGGTGAAACGGTCCCGTTGCTTGCGACGACCTCTACGCCCGCACCTGTTCCGCGACCGGAATCCACCCCATCGAGCGTGTCCCCGAGTCGTCTCTTGACGCCCAAGGAACGCGAGGTGTTGCAGCTATTGGCTCGCAACCTGTCCAACAAGCAAATCGCCCTGGCGCTGAATGTCGGCGAGGAAACCGTGAAGTGGCACCTGAAAAACCTGTTTGGAAAATTCCAGGCCGGCACAAGGCAGCATGTTGTCGCGCGTGCATACATGTTGGGAATTCTCGAGACAGCGGGCTAATGCCAAGCCACCACCCGAGATGATCCGTCCGGATCATTCTTCAATCCCCCCAATCCGATTTCCAGCCGCCCCCCCAGTCAATGGGGGGGTTCGCTTTTCGACTTCGCAATAGTCTGACCCCACAAAAGCGCCGACGTATCGGCGAGTGGGAGCAGGTTTATGTCTGAAAGAGTGCTGATCGCGGGTGCAGGAATGGCGCCGTTTCTACCGCTGGGTGGTTCTGACAGTCATGCGGCGTTGGCGGGGCAAGCCATCCGTGCGGCGCTGGCCGATGCGCGGATCGACTATGACCTGGTCGACCAGGTGTTTACTTCCTGCGTATACGGTGAAGCCGGTATCGCCGAGCAGATGCTGTCGCAGATTGGCTACACGGGCGTGCCGATTTTCAGCCTCGGCGATGGCTGTGCGTCGGCCAGCAGTGCTTTCCAGTTGGCCCGCAATAGCCTGCTGTGCGGCCAGGCTGAATGTGTCCTGTTGGTTGGCGTCGAGTGCATGCCGGCAGGCATTTCCAATCGTGAGTTTTTCGGTTTGAAAGATCTCGCTCGCGATGAATCGGCAACGGTCAGGCAGGATGAGAACCCCAACGGCTTTATCGAGCGTCGACAACAACCGGCGCTGCTGTTCGCTGCCCAAACCAGCTGGTTATTGACACGCATGGGCATTGCTCAAAGCAGCTTCGATCAAGTGCTTGAGCGGGCACGGGCCCAGGCCGGGCGCAATCCCTACGCCGTATTGAACCGCGTGCCGGATCGCGACGGCTGGCTCACGCCTTATCTGTGCCCACCCGCCTGCGGCGCGGCGGCCATCCTGCTCTGTACCCCGGCCTTCGCCCTGCGCTTCGGCGCTCGGGCGGACGTCACCGTGCTGGCCAGTGTCAGGGGCAGTGACAGCGCTTCAGAGCAGGAAGCGGGGTGCGTGCTGGATGTGCTCGGACAGGCGACCACCCGGCGAGTCGCGCAGCTGGCCTATCAGCAGGCGGGCCTCGGTGCCGAAGACATCGACGTGGTTGAACTGCACGATCAAAGCGTCGGCGACTTCATGGTCAATAGCGCCGCGCTGGGCTTTTGCCGGGAGGACGAGATCGATCGATTCGTGCAGCAAGGACACCGCCTGAAAGGGCAGATGAATGCGGTGTGCCCATCGGGTGGCTTGCTGGGACGTGGTCACGCCCCGGGTGCCACCGGATTGGCGCAACTGGTCGAGTTGGTCTGGCAACTGCGCGACATGGCCGACGGCAGGCAAATTGCTGGCGCCCGCACGGCTTTACAACATAGCACCGCCTTGGGCCGGGCGGTGTCGGTCACCCTTTTGCAGCACACCTGAGAGGAGGCTCATTACGCCGTGATTCAACCCATGACTTTTCGTAAACCATAGAGCAGGTGGCAAGCTAGATGAACAAAAATAATAAGATCTGCCATGCAAACCTTCGCAAAGGGTTGTTGGCCTCCGCCATTCTCACCGGCCTGGGCATCGCGCCCGTGGGGGCTGTGGAGATCAACACGGGGAATGAAGACTTTGCGGTTCGCTTCGACAACACGCTGAAGTTCAACTATGCCCAGCGCGTGGAAGCCCCCAACAGTAAGCTGGCCAATTCGTGGAACAACAATGACGGGGATCGCAACTTCTCCTCCGGCAGTCCCGTTTCTCAACGACTGGATGTGCTGACCGAACTGGACGTGGTTTACAAAGAAAAAGCCGGATTCCGTGTCAGCGCCAACACCTGGTACGACCACGCCTACGACGATATTGGCAGCGACAACGCCTCGACCAATCAGCTCAACAACGGTAAGCCGGACTCTCGTCATCAAAGCGGTTACGCCGATCGGTATTACAACGGTCCTTCTTCGGAAATCCTCGATGCCTTCGTGTTCGGCAGCGCTGAAGTCGGCGATGAATCACTGCTCAGCGGCAAGCTCGGCAAGCACACCGTTTACTGGGGCGAAAGCATCCTCGCCTTTGCCCATGGCAACAGTTATGGCCAGTCCGGCCTGGATATTTCCAAGTCGCTGGCGGTCCCGGGAACAGAAGCCAAAGAACTGTTCATTCCGCGTAATCAGTTGTCCACCAGCTTGACGGTCAGCCCGGAATTGACCCTCGCCGCGCAGTACTTCCTGGACTGGGACGCCGCGCGGTTGCCGGAGTCGGGCACTTATCTGGGGTTCAACGACGGCATTCAAAATGGCGGGCACAACCTGTCGTTGATCGGCGGCCGAAACCCGCTGTTCGGCACACCTGGCCCACTGGGTGCCAACCAGTTCCTGCGGCTGAGCAACGGGCATACGTTTACCCCGGACAATCAAGGTGACTTCGGCCTGATGGCCAAGTGGAGCCCGGAATGGCTGCAGGGTACGCTGGGTTTTTACTACCGCAAAACCTCCGACATTCTGCCCAACCTGGTGTTGCAGCCAACGGCGGTCGGCCCTGCGCAACTGATCTCCGGCAATGTCGGCAGCTACAACCAGTTCTATGTCGACGACATCGATATCTACGGCATCAGCCTGTCGAAAAGCATCGAAGGTGTCAGCGTCGGCCTCGACCTGAACTATCGCCACAACATGCCGCTGGCCAGCGTGCCGGCAACGGTCAGCCCGGCCGCCGGTGCTGCCGGTTTGCCTGGCTTCATCAGCAGCTTTGATGGTGACAACGGTGTGGCCCGAGGCAACACCGTGCACGCGGTGCTCAACGGCTTGACCACGTTCGGTGCGACACCGGTCTGGGACAGCTCGACCTTGCTGGTTGAACTCGCCTACAGCCGCTGGCTGGACGTCACCGAGAACAAGCAGCTGTTCAAAGGCGAAGACTGGTATCGCGGTGTCGACAAGGTCACCAAGGACAACTACGTCCTGGGTGTCAACTTCAACCCGACCTGGTATCAGGTGTTCCCCGGCATCGATATGTACCTGCCGGCCAACTACAGCGTCGGCCTTGCGGGCAACTCGTCGGTTCAGCTCGGGGGTAACAAGGACTCCGGCAGTTACTCGGTGGGCGTTGGCATGGACGTGCACAACCAGTACCGGTTTGACCTGAAGTACGTGGACAACTTTGGTCCGTTCGACACCTGCGGCTCAGCCGGTGGTGCCGGTGCACAGGGCGAGGGTGCCGCACCAGGGGCCAACGGCCAATACAACTGCGTACCGGGGCAGACCACTGCTTTCGGCGGTACTCAGCCTCAGCTCAAGGATCGGGGCATGGTCACTTTTACCTTCAAAACGACCATTTGATCGAAGTCTTTGCTTGTTAGCAGGAGTCACTCCATGAAATTCGTCAACACGCTTTTGTTCACTGCATTGACCGTTGCCATCGCCGGTACGGCACAGGCAGCCGTGGCCCCCGATGAAGCGGCCAGACTCGGCAACAGCCTGACAGGTGTCGGCGCTGAAAAGGCCGGCAATGCCGACAACACCATTCCGTCCTACACCGGCGGTCTCACCACGGCACCGGCCAGTTTTCAACCGGGCAGTTCGTTCCGTCCGGACCCTTACGAGGCCGACAAGCCACGCGTCGTCGTCGATGGCAAAAACGTCAGTCAATACACCGACAAACTGACCGTGACCACGCAAGAGCTGCTCAAGCGTTACCCGACGTTCCGGGTCGATGTGTTTCCGACCCATCGCAGCGTTGCGCTGCCTCAACGGTTGCTGGATAACACCGCAAAAAATGCCGTCGGCACCAAAACACTCGAAGGCGGGGTAGCACTGGAAAACGCGTTGCCGGGCGTTCCGTTCCCGATCCCGAAAGATGGCTATGAGGCCATGTGGAACCACCTGCTGCGTTATCAGGGTTACGCCACCAATATCAAATACGACTCCTGGAACGTCGACAGTTCCGGCCGGGCGATACTGGCCACGACCGGTAATGGCTATCTGGAGTACCCACTGTACGATCCGAAGCGTACGGAGCCGGCGAAAGAAACGGATCTGTTCTTCAAGACCAAACTCTACTACCAGGCCCCGGCCCGTCGCGCAGGCGAAGCCATCCTGGTGCAGGATGCCGTCAACCCTCTGAAAATGGAGCGTCGTGGCTGGCAATACCTGCCAGGTCAGCGCCGCGTGAAACTCGCACCGGATATCGCCTACGACACGCCAAACCCTGGCTCGGCCGGTGCTTCGACCTATGACGATGCCTGGGTATTCAACGGCGCAATGGACCGTTACGACTTCAAGCTCGTCGGCAAGAAGGAAATGATCGTTCCGTACAACACGTACAAGTTGAACTATCACAAGGACGCTGCGGATATCACCACGCCGCATCACGTCAATCCGGACCTGATGCGCTGGGAGTTGCACCGCGTGTGGGTGGTCGAAGCCACGCTGAAACCGGGCAAACGCCACATCTACAGCAAGCGCACCTTCTACCTCGACGAAGACAGCTGGATCGCCCTGGCGTCGGATGAGTATGACGCCAGCGGCAAGCTGTACCGCGGATCCTTTGCACACCTGGCATACAGCTATGACGTGCAGGCGCCGAACTCCGATAACCACATGATTTATGACCTGGTCTCTGGCAGCTACAACATCACCGGCATCTACGGCCCATACGGCGGCGTCAAGTACATCGACCCGCTTTCCAAAGCGCAATGGGCGCCTGAGTCATTGGCCGGCACGGGTATTCGCTGAGCCATAACGCAGGTGTTTTTTTGTCGTCGACAGTGTGTACCGCACTGTTCGGCGGCTTTTTTTGCCGAGTAGACCTCATGAATACATTTAGATGGATTACGCTCGCTGCGCTGACTGTGGCGTTGGCTGTGCCATTCACCAGATGCGTCGTCGCCGCCGATTTTGTCGACGTGCTGTCGAGCCCCGCGATTCAGAGTGAAAAGGCGATCAGCGGTGTGTTCACCGGGTTGACCCGTGCAGGTCAGCGCCTGGTCGCCGTGGGCCAACGCGGCCATATTTTCTATTCCGATGATAACGGCGTCCGCTGGCGCCAGGCACAAGTGCCGGTCAGTTCCGATCTGGTGGCCGTGCAGTTTCCGAGCCCGACGCAGGGGTGGGCGGTCGGGCACGACGGCATTGTGTTGCACAGCGACGACAGTGGTGAAACCTGGACGCGTCAGCTCGATGGCCGTCAGGTGGGGCAGATCATGCTCGAACATTTTCAGAGGCAAGAAGGGCAACAGCCCAATGAAGCGTTATTGGCTGAGGCTCAACGAATGGTCGATGAAGGGGCTGACAAACCTTTTCTGGACGTTTGGTTCGCCAATGATAAAACCGGCTATATCGTCGGCGCGTTCAATCTGATTTTCCGCACCGAAGACGGCGGCCGCAGCTGGGTTCCGTTGATGGATCGCACCGACAATCCGGGGGCGCTGAATTTCTACGGGATGCGTGCAATCGGCGATGACCTGTTCATTGTCGGCGAGCAAGGCCTGGTATTGAAACTGGACCCGGCAACGCAGCGTTTCATCAACATCCCGACGCCCTACAGCGGCAGCTACTTCGGCATCACCGGCAAGCCGGGCTCGGTGCTCGTTTATGGCCTGCGAGGCAATGTCTATCGCAGCGTCGATCACGGCGCGAACTGGGACAAGGTTGAACTGGGTCTGTCCTCGAGCATCACCGCGAGCACGATCACCGCCGATGGCCGAATCATCCTGGTCAGCCAGGCCGGGCAGGTGCTTGTCAGCACCGACGACGGAGCCAGTTTCACGCTAAAGCCACAAGACCGCCTGGGGCCCGCCGCCGCGGCGCAGGCCATCGTATCGGGCACCGTGGTGGTCGCAGGCGCACGGGGCTTGCGCCAGTTGCCCTTCGAATGAGCCCACCCCTACATAATAAAAAGAGACGAGCCACTTCATGGGTAACTACAACCTCGATACGATGCCGGTGATCCGAGAGCTGAAGGGCTTCGATGCACGCTCCGGCAATGTCCTTGAACGCCTGATCTTCAACCATCGCCTGCTGGTGGTGCTGACCTGCCTGATCGTGACGGTAGTGCTGAGCTATTTCGCGGCCACTGGGCTGACGCTCAATGCCAGCTTCGAAAAGATGATTCCGCAGAGTCAGCCGTACATCAAAAACTACCTTGAGAATCGCCAGTCGTTACGCGGGCTGGGCAATACGGTTCGGGTGGTGGTGGAAAACACCGACGGCGACATCTACGACCCCAAATACCTGGAGGTGCTCAAGCAGGTCAATGACACCTTGTTCCTGACCCCGGGCGTGGACCGGGCCTGGATAAAGTCATTGTGGACGCCTGCCGTGCGCTGGACCGAGGTCACGGAGGAGGGCTTCCGCGGTGGCCCGGTCATGCCGGACTCCTACGACGGTTCGGCCAGCGGGGTCGAGCAACTGCGCTTGAACATCGCCCGTTCCGGCATCATCGGCAGTCTCGTCGGCAATAATTTCAAATCGAGCATGATTGTGGTGCCGCTGCTGGAGAAGGATCCGGTCACGGGCGCCGCAATCGACTATCACCATTTTTCGCGGATGCTTGAAGAGCAGCTGCGCAACAGGTTTGAGTTTGCCGGCAGCAGCGCGGTACACCTTGCCGGTGAAGAGGGCAAAGGTCCGATCAAGATCCGCGTGATCGGTTTCGCCAAATTGGTGGGCGATCTGATCGATGGCCTGATGCTGATCATGATGTACTTCGGCGCCGCAGCACTGATCGCCACTGCCATCATCTTTGGCTTTACCCGTTGCGTGCGCAGCACCGCGCTGGTGATCCTGTGCTCGGTGGTTGCGGTGGTCTGGCAACTGGGTCTGATCACCTTGTTCGGTTATGTACTCGACCCGTTTTCGATTCTGGTGCCGTTTCTGGTGTTCGCCATCGGCGTGTCCCACGGTGCGCAGAAAATGAACGGGATCATGCAGGACGTCGGACGCGGCACCCATCAGTTGATCGCCGCTCGTTACACCTTCCGCCGTCTGTTCCTGGCCGGACTGACCGCATTGCTGGCCGATGCCGTGGGTTTTGCGGTGCTGATGCTGATCGACATTCCGGTGATCCAGGACCTGGCCGTCACCGCGAGCATTGGTGTGGCGGTCTTGATCTTCACCAACCTGGTGCTGCTGCCAGTGCTGCTGTCTTATTGGGGCGTCAGCCCCAAGGCGGCGGCGCGCAGCTTGCGTCAGGAAAGGCAGGAGCTGAAGGGGGCAGGGCTGGGCAATGTGTGGAGCCTGCTCGACCGCTTTACCGAGCGTCGCTGGGCGACGGTGGCGGTGGTGGTGGCCGGGTTGCTGGCGGTAGGTGGCTTCATGGTCAGCACGCATTTGAAGATCGGTGATCTCGATCCGGGTGCTCCCGAGCTGCGCGCCGACTCACGTTACAACCGCGACAACGCCTACATCACTGCCAACTATTCGCTGTCCAGTGACCAGTTTGCGGTCATGGTCAAAACCGCCAGCGAAGGTTGCCTGAAATACGAAACCCTGGTGGAGGCCGATCGTCTCGGCTGGCTGCTGCAACAGCAACCGGGCGTGCAGACGACCGTGTCGCTGGTCAACGCGGTGCGCCAGATCACGGCGGGTTCCTATGAAGGCAACCCGAAAATGCTGACCGTCGCGCGCAACCAGAACGTGCTGAACTACGGCGCGCAACAGGCCTCGGTGAACAACCCGGAACTGTTCGACAGTGATTGTTCGATGATGCCGGTGATTGCTTATCTCTCCGACCACAAGGCCGAAACCCTCGATCACGTGGTGAAAGTGGCCGATCAGTTCGCCCGTGAACACAGTAACGACGATCGACAGTTCATGCTCGCCGCCGGTAGCGCCGGGATCGAAGCAGCGACCAATATCGTCGTGCGCGACGCCAATCGCACCATGCTGTTCTATGTGTACGGCGCGGTGATCGTGCTGTGCTTCATCACCTTTCGCAGCTGGCGGGCGGTGGTGGTGGCGGTCGTGCCGTTGATGCTGACGTCGATTCTCTGCGAGGCGTTGATGGTCTGGCTGGGTATGGGCGTGAAGGTCGCGACCTTGCCGGTGATAGCCTTGGGAGTCGGCATCGGTGTCGATTACGCGCTGTACCTGCTCAGCGTTCAGCTGGCTCAGCAGCGTGCCGGCCTGTCGTTGACCGAGGCCTACAGGAACTCCGTGGCCTTCACCGGCAAAGTGGTGGCGCTGGTCGGCATCACTCTGGCGGCGGGCGTTATCACCTGGGCGTGGTCGCCGATCAAGTTCCAGGCCGACATGGGCATCCTGCTGACCTTCATGTTCATCTGGAACATGGTCGGCGCCTTGGTGTTGATCCCGGCACTGTCGCATTTCCTGCTCCGTCGTGCGCCTTGATCAACGCTGAAAGGCTATTTACCCAGTGGCACGATCAGCGGGCCGGCGAAGGCCTGCATGATCAACGCCACGGGTTGCTGGTGGCTGACCAGTTGGGCCATGGCGTTCATGTAGGGCGTCAGGTGACGAAAGTATTTCTTGTAGCTCGGACACAGGTAGTTCAGGCCCGGCTCGCCGTTGGGCGCATTCATGAAGCGGTTTTTCGGGCATTCGCCATGGCAGGCGAAGCGGTAATCGCATTGCTGGCAATACGTCGGCAGTGTCTCTTCCTTGGCGGCGCCAAAGGCTTGTTGCGCCGCAGAGGCGAGTAGCACCGCAGGATCATCGGTCTTCAGGTTGCCCAGCCGATACTCGGGATACATGTAGTGATCGCAGGAGTAGACATTGCCGTCGTGTTCCACGATCGCCGCTTTGCCGCAGCGCGGGCTGAACAGGCACACCGAGGCCGGCAGCTGACACCATGAGGCCAGCGCCCATTCGAAGTTCATGACATGAACCTCTCCGACATCCTGGCGCACCCACTCGTCAAAAATCGTGATGAGAAAATCGCCATAGGCCTCGGGGGCAACCGTTTGCTGCGTCACCATCGCGGGCTCCGGCACCGCATGCAAGCGCAATTCCGGCGGAATAGCGAAATGCAGACCCTGACTGACCTGTGAGGCGCTGGGCTCGCGTTCCACCACGGGGTTGAACTGAATATGACGAACGCCTTCAGACTTGAGGAATCGATAGATTTCCAAGGGGAATCTGGCGACATCGCGCGCCACGGTAACCAACACATTGAAGTCAACGCCATGTTGCTTGAGCAGTTCCAGACCGCGCATCACGTCATCGAAACTGGAGTGTCCGCGCTTGTCGGGGCGATAGAGGTCGTGGACGAATCGCGGGCCATCGAGGCTGATCCCCACCATGAAGCGTTCACGGGCGAGGAATGCGCACCAGTCGTCACTGAGTAACGTGCCATTGGTCTGCAACGTGTTGCGAATGACTTTGTTCCCCGCGAACTGGCGTTGATACAGGACCGCGCGTTGGAAAAAATCCAATCCCAGCAACGTCGGTTCGCCGCCTTGCCAGGTAAATTCGACTTCAGGCGTGGGCTGGGCCTCGATGTAGCGCTGCACATACAGACGCAGCACCTCGTCGGTCATGCTGAAGCGTTCCCTGGGCGGGTAAAGCTGTTCTTTTTCGAGGTAGAAACAGTAACTGCAATCGAGGTTGCAGATCGGCCCGACGGGTTTGGCCATGAGATGCAAGCCCTGGGGCGGGGTTTCGTGGGTAGGCATGGGGGCAGGGTCCGGGAGTCATCAGTCTGCCGCCCGGTTATCCGGGCGGCATAGAGGGTCAAGGCAGATACGTCACGTGTACATCCTTGACCTTGCCATTGAATGCGAAGGGCGCACGCTCGAAATAGTCCAGGGTGACGGGGGAGCCGAGGTCTTGGGCCACGTCGAAGGTTTCGCTGGCGGTGAACGTCAGTGCCGGAGTGAACGGCGTCACCCCTTTGGCGGCTTCCTGCCCGTCGAGTCGCAGGCTCAGATTGGCCGGCGCTCCGGGCTTGGCTGACGACAGGGTCGTCAGCACTTCGATACTGACTTTGCCGGCGGGTACTCGTTCGGCCGAACGCAGTTTGACTCGAGAGATAGCCAGCGCGTTGTACTCATAGATCAGGAAACCGTCATCCATGTACAGGCTGACCCCGCCACCGATACCGCCCAAGGCATACAACACACCGGTGGCGTTAGCCGGAACGTCGGCGTCGACGACGACTTTGCTGTTCTGATTGCGCAGGTTGGGGGCCGCAAACTCCGGAAAGCGCTGGACGCGATCACTGAAGTGCCATTCGCGTTGGCTGCTGGAGATTCGTGCGGTCGGATCGAGGAAGGGGTAGAGACCGGCACCAATCGGATAGACATGGTTAGCCTTGGCCTGCACGTCAAACTCCGCCCTCAGTTCCGCAAGCTTTTGCGGATTGCTCGCGGCTACATCGTTGGCCTGGGAGTAGTCGTCTTGCAGGTTGAAGAGCGACCATCGGTCATTCGCCGGATTCCAGCCCATGAACTGCGCAAAGCCTTGCACCCAGGGTTTGCGTGGGCCAAAAACCGAGGCCATCCAGCCATCCTTATAGATGCCGCGACTGCCCAAGACTTCGAAGTATTGCGCCGGTTTTTTCGACTTCACCTGAGCGTCGTTGAAGGTGTAGCGCAGGCTGACACCATCCATTGGGTCCTGAGCGATACCGTTGACCTCTTTGGGTGGCGTGATCGACAGCACGTCGTAGACCGTCGGGGCAATGTCGTTGACATGGTGGAACTGTGCGCGAACCCGGGCGTCGGCCTTGATCTGTTTCGGCCAGGAAACGGCCAGCGGCGTGCGCGTACCGCCGAAGTACCCGGCGACCAGTTTAGTGCCTACGAATGGCCCTGAACCTGCCCAGGCCCACGCGGCGTTGTACATGCTTTCAAGTTTAGGGCCGCCGAGCGCGGACAAGCCGCCATACATCTCGTCGAGGACTTTCAACTGCTGCTCTTTGGGAACCGGAATCCCGTTTTGGGCCAGCAACTCATTGATCGTGCCCTCCATTCCCTCGGAAGAAGCGCCGTTGTCGCTGAAGACATAAAAGATCAGCGTGTTGTCGCGCTTACCTTCACGCTCCAGTTCGTCGAGGATCTTGCCGGCTTGCGTGTCGGCATGTTCCAGGAAACCGGCATACACCTCCATCAGCCGTGCCTGATACTGTTTCTGTTCGGCAGACAAGCTGTCCCAGGCTGGGAGCTCCGCCGGGCGTGGGGTGAGGACGGCGTCCTGCGGGATAAAGCCCAGCGCTTTCTGGCGAGCGAACGTCTGCTCACGATAGGCGTCCCAGCCACCGTCGAACTTGCCTTTGTATTTATCGGCCCATTGCGCATTCACCTGGTGCGGGCCATGTACGGCACCCGGCGTCCAATACATGAAAAATGGTTTTTCCGGCGCGTAGGTCTGATGGTCTTGCAGCCAGTTTACGGCCTGATTGGCGAGATCTTCGCTGAGGTGATATTGCGGATCTCGCGCCGGTTCGATTGGCGTTGTGTCGCGGTACAGCCGCGGTTCGTACTGAGAGGTTTCGCCGGCCAGGAAACCGTAGAAATGTTCAAAACCGTAGGCCGTCGGCCATGTATCGAAAGGACCGGCCGCCGTGGTGTCCAGGGGGGGCGTGTTATGCCACTTGCCGAACGCGGCGGTGCTGTAGCCATATTGCTTGAGCACCTCGGCCATGGTCGCCGAGCTTTTGGGGATCTTGCCGGTGTAGCCTTCCCAATCGGTGGCCAGCTCTGCGATGACGCCGTTGCCAACCCGGTGATGGTTGCGTCCGGTGAGCAATGCGGCGCGAGTAGCGGAGCTGATGGCCGCAGTATGAAACGCGTTGTAGCGCACACCGCTGTCGGCGACCCGACTCAGGGTCGGCGTATGGACTGCGCCGCCGACGGTGTCGGACTGCGCGAAGCCGGCGTCATCGAGCATGATCACCAGAATATTGGGGGCCTCGGCAGGAAGGTGAGATGGCTGCTGACGTTTCTGGTGCTTCGATTCTTGCAGCGTCGGTTTGGCGTCACTGGCCGAGGACGTCGGCGGGAAGGGCAGTGAGTCTTGTGCGGATGCGACCGAGCTGGCCAACAGTGCGCAGAGTTTCAGGGTGAAACGTCCGGCGGGTTGCCGCTTCTGGGACATGGGTGTCTCCGTTTTTTATTCATTGCAACGGCGCAGCCGCCCGGTCGAACACCGGACGGCCGAGAGATTGGAGGGCGGGTCAGACCGCAAAACTGGTGATGTCTTTGGGCTCGATATCATTGGCCCTGCAGAATGCCAGGTAACGATCCACGCTGGATTTCCAGTTCTCGATGGCCACGACGTTGTTGTTATCGTCGTAATACAGCAGGTCGCCCTGGGTGATGTTCAAGGTGATCAGTTCATCGCCATATTCAGTCAGCACGATCGGCGTATGACTGGAACCTGCGGTTTCGAACACCACGCCGCCCTGTGTCGAGATCCAGTCATGCTCCAGGTATTTCCAGCCACCCTTGACGGTGTAAACGATGACTGTGCCGGAGTGATGGTGCTTGGGCAGGGAAGACCCGGCCGGGGCCTTGAGCAAGGTGATGGTTTCCCCGCGAACCGGGTCGCATTTGATGTATTTGATGAAGATCTCATCGCTGTAAGGTGCGAACGGAACCCACGGCAGGTCCTCGTCGTTGATGGAGGAGGTGTCGATGTTTTCATAAAACATGCTTGTTGTTCTCTGTTGGACGGTGGAAGGGTATACACGGTGCGTCACGAGCATCGTGAACAGGCTATGCCCGCACCGCCCCCCTCTTGAGGAGGGGGATCCATCCAATGGCGTTGAATCGCGGCATGCGCAGTGCCGTGCAAATAACGCCCAAACAACAACATCTTCGGTTTGCGGCCACCTCCGGCCTTTGGGTCATCAAAGCGGACGTCAGGGCCTCTGCGAAACCCTGACGCCCCAGTGCAGCGGCGGCACGCCAGCGCCGTCCGCTGCAACCGGTCGTTAGGTGCTCAATTGATTTTAACGATCGCGGGCGGACTCCAGGTGCCTTTGCCAGGCGGCAGGACGGAAGGGTTTTGCGTCTTCGGCCAATACAGGCGCATCACCATGTAGATCAGATCATTCGGTGCGGGCAGCCAGTTGCTTTCCTTGTCCGCGCCAGGTGAGTCCTTCTGGATGTAGAGCGTCAGCGAGCCGTCTGCATTCTTCTTCATCTCGGGTAGCATCGGCGAGTTGATGAGGTAGCGATTGATCGGGTTCTTGATCAGCAGTTGGCTCTTGCCGTCGTACATCGTCACCGACCAGAAGGCATTGACCGGCGGGAGCTGTCCAGCGGGAAAGGTGAGGGTGTAGTTGTGTTTGCTGCCGTCAAGCGGTGCACCATCGGACAGGGTCTTGGCCATCGGATACGTGGCCTCTTCGGCGTCGTTGGCATAGATGCCCGCTTGTGCGATGGCGGCGCGCTTTAGCCAATCACCCTTGTAGAACGCGGCATTACCGCCGGAACTCACGATGTTCCAGCCATTGACCTGGGTGCCGAGATGATTGACTGCATCCTGGACCTTCGCATGCCCAGCCTGCATGCCCTCGACCACAGCGGCCTTTTGCTCGGCGGAGAGCTCCTGGAAGTTGAAGTCCTTACCGGCGCCAATGCCCATACGGGCCAGCTTCGCGCGGATCGCCACTTCATCCGGTGTGGCCGGGGCAAACTGCAAGGCAAAGCCCAGATACTTGAAGAAGTCGGTCTTGGCCAGGGCCTTGTCGAACTTCGGAAAGTCGATCGCCGGCGCGGCAGGCGGCGCGGGCTGCTTGAGATAAGCCGATAACGGCTGGGTCGCATAACCGGCCTGGATCTTTTCGACGTTTGGCATGTCCGCCGGATTGAAGAGCTGGGTGCGAAAAATCACGAAGAGCAGTTGCGTGTCGGAACGAAACACCTGCTTGATGCCAGGCGGGGTCACGCCCTTCCAGTCTGGGCCAACCACCATGTAATCGCCGGCTTCGCTGCCGGTGGTTCGGCTGCCGATGTAACCGAAGTTGTTGGTGTTGTTATCGATGAGCTGCACCGAGTAGTACCGCGGCTTCTCCACCGTCGGTACCGAGAGCACGACCGGCTCGCTACGCAGGTCCATGAACATCAAGGAATACGGCGTGTCGCTGTTCGGCGAGACAATGGCCGTGTCCTTGTAGCTAAAGACTTTGTGCATGTTGTAAATGTGGTTGAACGGCGCCTTGTACTGGCTGGTGCTCTTGTCCACGGCATAGTCGTACAGGGTCGCGTAGTTCATCACGATGGGCAGACCGTAGATGTAGCCTTCCTCGGCGATGGCTTTCGTCTCGGCGGGAGTGATGTCCGCTGCCTGAGCGTGCATAAATCCAAAGGACGCGAGCAATGCCATTGCACAGCCAAATGTTCTCGGTAATGTGGTTATCATGAACCTGAAACTCCATTTTTTTCATTAGATGATTGAGGCGGCCAGCTAACTACTGGTCAGGCGATATTCCCCAAAGGCAGGAACCCTGACGATCTTGATGCATATCTGTGCCCATCAAGGTGGCACATTCTCGAATCTCGCCGAATCGCAGGCGATCGATCATTCAAGCGCTAAACGCACATCTTGCGGATCGTGTCACTTGGGAAAGAGTAGCGTGTACGCCACCCGAAAGCCCCAACCGTGTGCACCGTCTTCAGGACTCTCCGCCCAGTATCGCGGCCCCACCTGAAGGCTCATGGGCTGCTTGCCGACTTTGAACAATTGCGTCACGAACAGGTTGATCGGCACATTCCACTCCCTGGCTTCCCAGTCGTAAGTGGATTCTGTATTGATGCCAAAACTGGTGTACGTCGCTGTGGTATAGACCAGAAAGGGTTGCAGATACGTCTGGTTGACCTTCTCCTTGTCATCGGCCGGGTTGTTGTCCAGCGACCAGATGTGGTTCGCCAGAATACCGGTCGTCCAGCCGTTGGCCTGCTTCAACGCCACCGCTGTCGGTCCAATCCCCCATTGCTCGCTACTCAGTAGTTCATCACTACCGGTCGGTAACAGCAGCGCGGGGCCTGCGCCCCAGATCCAGCCGTCCTCGGTGGGCTTTTTGGGAGAGAAAAAGAAGCTTTGCGTGGTGTCGCCCACTCCGCTTTTATCGGCAATGCCCCTCGGTGCCAGTCCATGCTGATCAATGACCGGGAGGATCGTGCGAGAGATCAGATTCCAATCGTCATTGATTGAGAAGGGTAGAACCGGCTGGATATTGGTGACGCTCTGGATTCCATTGCCGGAGGGCCCCATTTTCTGATTCCAGTTGTATTGAATGGGCAAACTGTACAGTGCCGCGACTGGATTCAATGACTGTTTAGCCAGCTCCGCCTGCTCGTCAGCCTGACTGGAAACGGATACACCGAAGACCGAAAGTGCGAGCAAAAGCCGTTCAATGCGTTTGTACATATCGAAATCCTTGAATGCGAATCGCCGCAGGCTCCTCGACTATCAAGGGGAGCCCGCTAACGATAGGCAGAAACTGCTTGAGCACCCGCAGTGACGATTACTTGAGTAACGTCTGCATGTCGCTGGTCATTCCCTTGATGGCCGCTTTGAAGTCATTCGCGGTGATTTTCTGGCTGGCGTTCTTCAGGTTCTCGCCAAACACTTTACGCACGGCTTTTGCGACCGGTGCGCCGGTTTTGGCGTCGATCAAGTCCGCCTCGATATACAGCTCGGTATTCTGGTCGCGATGACCCGTGGCGGCCTGAGTTGCACCTACGATTGCCGCGACCGGCACCACTTCGTACCATTTCATGCCTTCGTTGGTGGCTGTCACGCCAGTGATTGCCGCCTGCAGGATCAGCGCTCGCTCGCCTTTGCGAACATCTCTGGAATCAGGAACGACCAGGTAATTTTGGGACAATGCCTGCTTGGCGCTTTCAGTGGTGTAGGCCTGCAATTGCTGTAATGTTTTCAGGTCCACACGTTCATCCGGCTTGGGCGCCGGATACAGTTCCAAACGCTCGAAAACCACCGTGGAATAATCTGCAGGCTTGAATCCTGGCGCCACCCAGCGCAGCACTTCCACGCCACTTGGCGAGGTGGTTTCCTGCAGGCCGCCATAACTCTTCAGAAAGCCGGAGTACTGTTGTTGCTCGGTAACTTTCGATACGCAACCGGTCAATAACAAGCTGCTCAGTGCGGCACCCGTTATCCATTTGTGCGAGAAGTTCATATAGCGGTACTCCTTGAGGGATGTGTTCCTGAATGTCTTTTATTCAAGGCCAGACCCTGTGGCCTCAGCCCTTTCGGCAATAAGGCCCGCTGGATCTCTGCCTGAGCGATCGAACGACTGCTTGCCAACTGCAAGCAGCCGCAAGTTCGCGTTACTTCGATGCCACCACTGCCGGCGGCTGCCAGCTACCGGCGCCAGCGGGAAGAATCGAAGGCGCCGTAGCCTTCGGCCAGTAGAGGCGCATCACCAGATAGGCCGTGTCGTCAGGCGCCGGCAACCAGTTGGCTTCCTTGGTCTTGCCCGGCGAATCCTTCTGGATGTACAGGGTCAGCGAACCATCCGCGTTCCTCTTCATCGCCGACAGCATCGACGAATTGATCAGGTAACGGTTGATCGGGTTCTTGATCAGCAGCTGGCTCTTGCCGTCGTACATGGTCACCGACCAGAAGGCATTGACTGGCGGCAGTTTGCCGGCGGGGAAGGTCAGCGTGTAGTTGTGCTTGCCAGTATTCAACGTCTGGCCGTTGCCGTCAGTACGTGTAAGGGGATACATCGCCTCGGCGGCGTCATTACCGTACAGACCCGCCTTCGCGGCGCCAGCCCGCATCAGCCAGTCGCCTTTGTAGAACGCCTGGTCGCCGAAGAACGCGCCGATGCTCCAGCCGTTGATATTTTTCAAGCCGTTCGAGAGAAACTTGTCGACCTTCTCGTCGCCGGCCTTCATCCCCAGCAGGACCACGGCCTTGTGTTCGAGCGAGAGGTCCTTGAATTCGAAGCTGCGACCGGGGCCTACACCGATGCTGGCCAGCTTCGCCCGGATCGCCTTGTCGTCAGCCGATGGCGGCACATACTCCAGCGCGGCCGACAGGTACTCGAAGAAGTTGGCCTTGATGCCCCCTGTCGTTGCCGGAACGAAATCAATCTTCGGCGCAGCGGGTGGCGCGGGTTGATGGAGGAAGGCGGACAGCGGCTGGACCTTGTAATCCGCCTGCAGTTTCTCGACATTCGGCATGTCGGCCGGATTGAACAACTGGGTGCGGATCAACGTCAGTGCGAAAGGGGTCGTGGAGCTGAACACCTTGACGATGCCAGGGGGTGTCGCCCCCTTCCAGTCGGGGCCTGCAATCAGATAGCTCCCGGCCGCGCTGGCCGTGGCCCGGCTGCCGATGTAACCGTAGTTATAGGTGTTGCCGTCGATCAACTGCACCGAGTAGTAACGTTTTTTGGAGACGGCCGGCACCGTGATCACCTGCGGCTCGGCGCGCAGGTCGGCCCAGAGTATCGAGTACGGCGTGTCGCTGTTGGGCGTAATGACGGCGGTGTCAGCGGGGGTCGCGACCCGATGCTCGTTGTGCAGCTGGTTGAAAGGGGCCTTGAACTGGCTGGATTTTGGGTCCGCCGCGAATTCGTTCATCACGGCGTAGTTCATGACCAGCGGCAAGCCGTAGATGAAGCCTTCCTCGGCGATCGCCTTGGTCTGCTCCAGGCTCGGCGCGGCCACGCCCTTGGCCACATCCGCCTTGTCTGCCTGCGCGATCGGATCGTTCTTGCCCGCACACCCCGCGAAAAGCGTTGAACCCACGACGACGACCGCCGCCGCCATTGTCCAGCCCCTGTTAGACTTCCTGTTCATTTTCACCTCGTTGGTTTTATGCAAGCTGGCGTCGTGAGTGTTCATGTCCAAGGTTAAACACCAGGCATGACACTTGAAGCACTCTTGGATTTTTCTCAGTAGCGCCAAGTCATGTTGGCGGTCAGGGCTTGAATCCAGGCGTTGTCGAACTCGCCTGATACACGATCGCCAGACAACGTTTTTTGCTGATCGACTGACATGTCCCCCATCCACACCGTGACCCAACTGAAATTCACGTCTGTCTCTTTATTCAGCGAATAAGTAAAGCCTGTGGCGAAGCGCCAGGCAGCGCCCATGGGCACGGTGAGCGTACGATCACCATCGGACACCGCGGATGTGTCATAGGCGATACCGAAATCCCAGATCCAGTCCTGGTTCATCTGGTATTGAGCGCCAAGCGCCAATTGATACGTGTCTTTGTAATGCGTATCGATCGAGGCGGACCGTGAACCGGCTCTGGAGGTGTCTACGTCAATGCCGATGTCGCCGAATTTCGACCAGTCCTGCCAATTGACTGTGGCCAGAACAGCCCATTGCGGATCCAGTTGCTGGTACAGGCTGAGGGTCGCCGTTTGCGGCACTTTCAGGTCGATTTTGGTGTTGAGGTTGTTGAGGCGGCTCACCAACGGAGCACTGCTGTGCACATCCAGACGATCCTCGAAGTCGAGGTCAACCTGACTGGTGTAAGCCAGGCCAATCCGGGTGCCGGGCTTTGGGGCGTAGATCACGCCTGCGTTGGCGCCGTAACCCCATGTGCTGTCCCGGTATTTGTATTGGCCGTCACCCCGTTGCGTCAGTCCGAGCGGCGCCTGATCGATGGCGGCTTCGCTCTTGAGCATCCCGTACATGGCTTTGAGTCCGACGCCGACGGACCATTGATCGTTGAAGCGATAGGCGACACTGGGTACCAGTGACAGTCCCGCAATGCTCGCGTTCTGCACGAAATAACGGCCGGACCAGTCATTGTCGTAGTTTTCAGCCAGGCCGAAATCGCCATAGGAGCCGAAACCGACGGACCACCGATCATCCAGTTGATGGCTGATGAAGAAACTGCCACCCGGTATGGGATCGAGCACGTTACCGCTGCCAGTGCCTGGCGTATTGGTTTCACCGTCCCGATCGAACGATAAGTCACCAAAAAGAACCTGAGCGCCAGCGGAGATCTGTGTTCCGCTGAGGTAACTCAAGCCTGCGGGGTTGCTGGCGATGGTCGAAGGGCCTTGTGCCCGGGCCGCTGCACCGGCATTGGCCAGTCCGACGTTGTCGGTGGCGGTTTCGTACAACATCAGGCCACCGGCAACACTGCGGCCACTGGTCAAGAGTGTCAGCGCACCAAGAACAGTAATCGCCAACACACTTCTATTTAACGGCATGAAATCCCTCTCTATCAGATCACTCAGTCTATGTCGCTTGCATCGCCCCAAGGCCAGGGCATCGTCTTTTTCTCGTGTGGCCTTCTTGAGTGTCTGCGCGGAACTCCACCCGCAGGTGCAACTAATCGCCAACCTCATGAACAGCACAAAAAACCGAAGATCGGCTTTGCAATCAGCCTGTTGTTGCGTTCACTTTACGGCAATCATCAGAAAGGCATCTTGCATTTTCGGACAGTGCGCGCGGTATCGCGGTGGTATGGAAATTGGCGAATCACCCCTCAATGGAGGCTACTCCAGTCCGTTTCTCCAATGCTGTGGTGACGTATTTGTCCACGTTTTGAATGCACGGGAGAAGGCGTTTGGATCCTGGTATTGAAGGGTTTGAGAGATAGTGGATATTGGCAAGTCCGTATTTTTCAAAAGCTGCCGCGCGAAGTTGCTTCTGGAGTCGGTGATCAGTTCTTTAAGATGAGTACCTTCCGCATCCAGCCGGCGTCGCAACGTTCTTTCATTCAATGAAAATTCACTGGCGATGTGCTTGGAGTTTGCCTGGCCTTTCAATAATAGAGCGTATGCCTGGCTTTTTATCTGTTCTGAAATCGTCAACGGTGACGTGGCTATCGAAATAGCCAGTTTAAGCTGATGGTGTAAGCGTGGGTTCGCCGTACATTGAATTTGCCGGAGTTGCTGATTGTTTATTACAAGTCCGGAGATGCTTGCGTTGAACTGAGTGTTACAGCGAAATTTTCTGACGTATGGGGTGGTATCGGATGGCTTGCGATATGAAAACTGCACACGAACGGGTGTCCAGTTGGCGCCTAACAATGTCCGCAACATTTGCAGGCCAACCATGACGGCAGTGTCGACAAGTAATGATTGATTGGGCAGGTCGTGGCGATAAATGACATATCCCAACAAACTATGTTGGCCCGCCAAGGGAAGCAGGAGTGGGGTCGCGCCGCGATCATAGAGGTTTGCATGTCCGACCAGGTCATTCAATGCATCGCCTGGTGTATTCGCCAGACGCATAAGCTGGCCCACCGGTCCCAACTTATCCAGTGTAAAGCGCTCGCCTATCAGTAAGCCAATGTGGGGGCAATCCGTGTGTTCGAATGCAGCTTTGAACAGGTGAGCAGCGTCCATATAGGCGAGGTGCCGTTCTTCATTGACGAATTGCTCTAAACTCAGGCCTGCTTTCTGGAATACCCTTTGCGAGGAACCACCTATAAAATCAACTACTTCCGGGAGGCTGCGAAATGGACTTGTGTTGATTTCTCCTGGGCCACTCATTTTTAACGACGATGGTTTTTTTGGCATATTCGTTCGCAATCATTCCTGATGTTGAATTTGGGCAAGCGACGAGCGGGTTCAGTCCATTGCTCGGTGTAAAAATGCTCACTGTAAAATACGCTACTCCAATGCAGTCACAAGCCTGGGTCTTGTAGAGGCCGAACAGGATCGGCGTGCTACCCCTTCGGACCCTGTGCCATTACGAACTCTACTCTCTGACCTTTAGATAGTATCTCAAAGCCATCACCTCGAATACTTCAGGTTGCTGCAATCACTAACGTCATCGCCCATTGTTCCATTCGAAAACCGACCTGTGCATGTCGGTAGCAAGCAAGTGATCGTTTTCGGGCATTCCTTCCCAGAAACGCTACCTTATTGCCCACTGCCAATGAGTAGGGCGCTTGACCCCATCTCCTGCGCTTTTAACCTTTCCCCTTGCGACCATCGAGATAGAGACATCGGAGTGTCGTTTTTTGAACGCATTCAAGGATCCATTGAAGTCAGGTGTGAGTTTTGCAAGTAAATACAAATAGCTCGCCCGACGAGCAATAAAAAGAGCCTGCGCCTGAGGCCGTTTACCCGCTTTGTGTGAGGAGATACCGCGATGACGACGTTCAACTCCGGGGCCCAACCCCAGAACCGTGCGCCTCAATCCATCGGCTTTCTGCTGTTGGACAATTTCACGCTGATTTCCCTGGCGTCCGCCGTGGAACCCCTGCGCATGGCCAATCAGTTATCCGGCCGCGAGCTGTATCGCTGGACCACGCTCACCGTCGATGGCGGTCAAGTCTGGGCCAGTGACGGTCTGCAGATCACCCCTGACGCCGCCATGCACAAAGCGCCGCCGCTCGACATTGTGATTGTCTGTGGCGGGATCGGCATTCAACGCACGGTGACCCGCGCACACGTGTCGTGGCTGCAGAGTCAGGCTCGTCAGTCCAAACGCTTGGGCGCGGTGTGCACCGGTAGCTGGGCGCTGGCCGGTGCCGGCTTGCTGGATGGATTCGATTGCAGTGTGCACTGGGAATGCCTGGCGGCGATGCAGGAAGCCTTTCCCCGGGTGACCATGAGCACCCGGCTGTTCACCCTCGACCGCAACCGCTTCACCAGCTCTGGCGGCACCGCGCCGCTGGACATGATGCTGCACCTGATCAGCCGCGATCACGGGCGTGAACTGTCGGCCGCCATCTCGGAAATGTTCGTCTACGAGCGCATTCGCAACGAACAGGATCACCAACGCGTGCCGCTCAAGCACATGCTCGGCACCAACCAGCCGAAGTTGCAGGAAATTGTCGCGCTGATGGATGCCAACCTCGAAGAGCCGATCGACCTCGACGAACTGGCGGTGTACGTCGCCGTTTCGCGACGTCAGCTGGAGCGGCTATTCCAGAAGTACCTGCACTGCTCGCCATCGCGTTACTACCTCAAGCTGCGCCTGATTCGCGCTCGGCAATTGCTCAAGCAAACGCCGATGTCGATCATCGAAGTGGCGTCGGTCTGTGGTTTCGTGTCCACGCCGCACTTCTCCAAGTGCTACCGCGAGTACTACGGTATTCCGCCGCGTGACGAGCGCGTAGGGTCCAACACCACCCAACAAGTGGCGATGACGCCGCTGCCGCAAGCGCTGGTGCTGTCGCCGTTGTCCGGGCCGTTGTCGGCGCTGAGCCAGGCGCGCAATGAGTCGACGTTTGCCAGTGTAAGGCTCTAGACCGAGGCGTTATCAAAAGATCGCCGCCTTCGGCAGCTCCTACAGGGGAACGCGTGCACCACCAAACAACGAGGTCGAGCGTTAGCTCGCCTCGCGGTGCTGTTGCGGTGCACGCCCCCTCGTGAGGCCGAACGTCAGGGGCAAGAGCCCTTGGTTACTTGGGGCTGTTCCAAGTGACCCGCCGTCAGGGCGGAACCCTAAGTGGCCGTTACCGCAGCAATGGATATGTACACCAGGAAGAAAATGCTCGACCGTAAGGTCGCCATCGCTGGCAAGTCGGATCGCCGCACCGCAGCTTCTACAGGTATCGGTGTTCCTCGGGATTCCGTGAAGAACCATAAAAAACGGGGGAGTATCTGGTCGACTCCAGATACTCCCCTTGGTTCTTAATGTTTTGAATTGCTCTCGATGAACTTCTCGTAAAACATCTGGAATTTTTCGATTCGCTGCTCGACGAACCAGGTCTTGACCGCTTCCACCATTGGCGGAGGGCCGCACAGGTAAATATCGAATGGATCAGCCTCAAACGCATTGCGGTCAAAGTGATCAGGAATCCATCCGATTTTCCCTTTCCACTGCTCTGATGGCTTCGACACGATGAGGTGGTAGTCGAAATCCACGATACGTTCGCGATAGTCCGCCAGTCGTTGGGTTTCGCACAGGTCATTGTCCTGAGTGACCCCATAGAACAGTTGGATCGGGTGCCCACAGCCACCTTTTTCCGCGATGTTGTCCAGCATCCCAAGGAAAGCCGACAGGCCGGTTCCTCCTGCGACCAGCACCAGAGGCTTGGTCACCTGGCGTAGATAAAAGCTACCCAAAGGGGCTTCGAACTCGATGATTTGACCGGGTTGGCAATGCTCACGAATGAAGTTGCTCATCACGCCGTCCGGCAGGAGGCGGATGAGAAATTGAAGCTGGTTAGTGGGATTGGGTCGGTTGGCAAAAGAATAGGAGCGCCACTCACTGGTTCCAGGCACATGCAATCGTGCGTATTGCCCCGGAAGAAAATCCAGTTGCAGCGGGCTGGCGCTAGCGTCGATATGAAGGATCGCGGTCGTGGCTGAAACCTGCTCCACACGGGTAATCACCGCTTGCAACAATTGAGTTGCCCCAGCGTTGCACAAGCTCGAATCGAAGTCGAAATAGAACGACGCATCCGATTGCACTCGGGTCTGGCAAGAGAGCATCTTGCGTTGCGCCAGATCATGTTCGGACAACGCCTCGTCATCGACATAATCTTGAGTGTATTGACCTGATTCGCAGCGCCCCTGACAGGTGCCGCAGACACCTTCGCGACAGTCCAGCGGGATGTTCACGCCATTGCGCAGCGCAGCGTCGAGCAACAGCTCGTTTGGCTTGACCTCGAAGAACGAGGTCTTGCCGTCGGCGAAGCTGAAAGCGACTTTATGATTCATGACAGCGTGCTCCGCAGGTCACAGGTGATAGAAATCAAGCACTGAGTTGATGGTGTCGTTGAGCAGCACGATGTGCTTGCGAGTGATCTTCCAGCTGTCTGCGACCGCTTTAAGGTGGTAGGTCACATGGCCGTAGAACTGCTCGGACAACCCCTGTCGGGTATACAGGGTGACCCAGGCTGCCTTGACCTCGAGCAAGCCGTTATCGAGCTCCTTGATTCGCACATTGCTGATCTGATGCAGGGTGCGCGGCATCGGGTTAGACGCCGCCGATTTACCCGTGCGCAGACGAAACACCCGGTCTTCAAGGCCAGAGCGGTTCGAGTAGTAAATCAGCGACATGCCGCGTTTGGGGTCGGTGGTGTACACATGCTCCGACTCCCATTGCGGCAGGTGGAATTCACTCTGCTCATCGAAGAGGGCGATGTAGGCGTCCCAATCCTGCTGGTCGCACAGTTCGGCTTTGCGGTAGAGGAACTGCTCGATGGAATGTTGTAGTGCGCTCATTTCACACCTCCTTCAATTTCAGGGCTTTTTGTTCCAGACCTTGCAGAAGGAAGCGCTGCCAGGATCCATGCTGATTGATGTAGAGCCCCTCATGGGTGAACTCGATGCCGGTCAGTACCGGGTTGATGCCCAGGACCTCGCTGTTGGGAGTGGGGCCTTCGACCCATTTTTCACTGCCGCGGGACACTTCGTTCCAGCGCTCAAGGCGTGCCTGGAAGCCGCGCTGGGCTTCACGAAACTCCACCAGGTCGTCGGGGGTTCCCATGCCAGAAACGTTAAAGAAGTCTTCGAACTGACGAATGCGGTTTTCCCGGTCCGCGTCGGACTCACCTTTGACGCCGATGCACTGGCTGGTGATTTCTGTCTTGTTCCAGGCGACCGGACGCACGATACGTAGCTGCGAGCTGATCTGATCCATGAAGAACAGGCTTGGGTAGATGTTGAGGTTGCGCAGACGGTGCATCATCCACTCAGCCTGCTGCTGGCCGTATTCCTCCACCAGTCGCGGCATGACGCTGGCATAACCGGCGCGCACAGTCGGGTTGGGCATATCGCTGAACAAGAGGCTGTGGCCATTCTTGAACGAGAACCAGCCGTCGTCGGTTTCGGCATCACCGGCGCCCAGTTTGCTGTAGTCCAGTGTGTCGGAGCCGCTGCCATTGGCGGCATTGACTTGCTGGCGATGCTGCACCGTGGAGACGTAGTTGTAGTGCACGGTGCTGACGTGATAACCGTCCAGGCCATTTTCGTGCTGCAGTTTCCAGTTACCGTCGTAGCTATAGGTCGACTTGCCCGGCAGTATCTCCAACTCGCCGGTAGGAGACTGGGCGACCATCATGTCGAAGAACACTTTGGCATCGCCGAGGTAGTCTTGCAGCGAGTCGCTGCCGTTGACGTCCAGGCTGATGAAAACGAAACCCTTGTAGCTCTCGATCCGGGCTTTCTTCAGGCCGCGGGTGGCCTTGTCGAAGCCTTCCGGGTATTCCCCTGGGGCCTTGACCTTGACCAGGCGGCCGTCACTTTTATAACACCAGGCGTGGAACGGGCAGGTGAAGGTGGACTGGTTGCCTTTGCTGACGCGAGTCAGCGTCGCGCCACGGTGCTGGCAAGCGTTGATCAGCGCGTGGAGCTGATGGTTGCCATCGCGGGTGATGATCATGGGCTGACGACCCGCACGCATTGTCAGGAAATCATTGGGGTTGGCGATTTCACTCTCGTGGCAGGCGTAGATCCAGTTCTTCTCGAAGATCAGTTCCATCTCCAGGTCGAACAGTTCCGGCTCTGTGAACATGTCGCGGGCGATGCGGTAAATGCCTTCAGCCGGACGGAAATCCAGGCAGCCCTGGATGTATTCTTGCCACTGCGCAATGCTTCTCGAGTTGTTCATCAGGTACACCCTTTTGTAGTTTTTAGGCTCCCCCCGATTGAAAGCCTTTTTGTGGGGTGCATCTATCCGGATTCGAGGCGATATCTATCCGCTTTTGAGGTGGCACGGCCCGCTCTCTATTGCAGGTAATTGTCGAAAAATTCAGATCGCCATTACCTGTACAGCAATGTGCCAGATGTCGGAGGAACTGTTACATCGGCCAACGCAACAGCCGATTGTCTTCGAAACCCCAATAAGTACCAGTGGCGGAGCCCCTGCGCATGGTGGCGACTGGTGAAGTTCCTGCTTGTGGAGAGGGATCAGGCACGTGATTTTTTGGTCATGTCTCCATGACCCGTGATATTGAAAAGGCGTTGATAAAGGGCTTGATATTGTCGCAGCCAAATAATGATTCGAGCGAATTGGCGAGCCTTTCGCAAACCCATGTCCTGAATACTTATTAAAAGCCAAGAAACTTATACATGAACACGCCAGCGATGAAGTCAACCTGGACGAGGTTGGACGGTTGGAGCACTTCCTGTCGTTGAGAACGGCGTTGTTGCAACTCGAACAGTATATTCGCGGTCACTGATTACCTGT